>JAZQYK010000049.1:0-11818 GCA_045633505.1 Candidatus Fimenecus sp.
ACGCAATTTTATATATCACCAATATGCTCGATTGTAGGGGCAGGTCTCCGTGCCTGCCCGAAAATTTACCGCAAACTTGCGGTCGGGCACAGAGACCCGACCCTACAGAACAACGCAATTAGTGCATTGTAGGGGTCGGCGGTCTCACCTGCCGATTCAGTCAGTGCTTCTGCTTCGCAGAGGTGTCCACCGGACACCCGCACCTCGACGACCCGTAGGTTTTGCTGTTACTTATTTCGGGCTGTCGGGGACGCCAGCCCCTACGTAAAATGTGTATATAAAAGAGCCCGACAAATTCAATTTTGCACAACAAAAAAACAGCGAAGGCTGAAACCTCCGCTGTTACGTATAATATAATTTTTATGGAACAAATACGAAATCCTGAAGATATACAAGAAACTCTATCTTTTGTACCTCTTCTTCTGAAATAAATTGAACACAATAAATATTTCCATCATCTTCAAAATAATATTGCTCTGAATAGCGAATTGATTTGCCATCTGCATTGATGATTTCATAAGTTCTGATTGTATAGCCTCTACCGTTAATCATTGTTGAGCTTGTACCTAATTCAGCCTTACTGCCTTTATATGCAGCAAGTTCAGGGTTTTCTTTTATAAGATTATCCATTGCCTCATCATTTGCGAAAACATCTGCAAGCTGTTTGCTATCAGCATCAACTTTTGCTATATAATCTTGAATTGTTTCGTCATCTTCAAGTTCTTTAATGAAAACAAACTCAATATATGTTTTTTCGTTTGTTCCGTCTTTCAAGATTCTGTTGCCTCTGCCAACTGTCCAGCCATCAGGAACAGGCAATTTGTAATGCTCACCATAAGCATATCCGTTCTCATCAAGTGTGTCAAAAATCTTAACAAGATAAGTCTGTGGTTCGCCATCATCTCCGTTAACTAATTCACCATCGTGGTCTGTTACAAGTGCTGCCGCCTGGTTTTTATCGTTGATTACTGCGTCACCGTTTTCATCAGTCATAATGAGATATTCTTTTCCGTTGATTGTTGTTGTGTCTTTTTTCTTTGTGCAGCCAACAAGGCCCACAATCATAATAAGTAATGCAAGGGAAACTGCGATAATTTTTTTGCTCATAATTTTTTCTCCTTTCGGATTTTAAAGTTTTAAGACTCTTTAATGCTGAAATTTGCTTTCTGGTCAAGAGGAACTACGCCGATATAAGTTTTGCCCTTGTTAACAATCAGCTCTTTGCCGTCAGAACCGTAGAATTTAAGAGGGGAGGTAGCATCGCCTTTTTTCCAGGTAATCTGTTCGCCGCTACCGTTTGAAATCCAAAGCGCATTACCGCTTGACAAATCCCACTCGCGAAGTTTCTTATCGTTTGAATTTGACGTCTGAACACCGTCAACGTTTGCGTACATAATAATGAGGTTTGTATAAGATACCTTTTCGCCGTTGCTTCCGTCAGTAACAGCCTTGCCGTTAAGGTTGCTGAAATAAGTATTTGTTTCTGCATTATACTTGAAACTGTACTTATAACTGCTTGAATACGTAACGTTTACTTCAGCCGCACCGCCTGATGCTCCGCCGAAAGGAAGTCTTACACCGTCTTCAACAACCTTAAACATCGTCCAGTCAGTACCGTTTGCTTTTGCGTCAATTTTAAGGTTTTTAATTGCTTTTGCAATCATATCGCCGTTTGTATAGCCATTGTGAGGCGCTGTTCTTGAAGAATCTCTCTTGAAATACGTTCCTTCATAAGCAATTCCGTCAATGTGGTCGACATCGTATTTGTTCATAGTTGCATAAGCATAAGTATTGGTTGTCTGACCGCTGCCGCCCCAATGTGTATAAATTGCATTCAAGCCAAGAGCAATTTCAACGTAGTCGTGACGGGCACTTCTTGTCGGGCCAACCTTTGGAATTTTTGTATAATCGGCAAAAAGCCACATCATACGGGTAATTCCGCCTTCAACCATACCCTCAATAACAACGTCAGGTGCTGAAAAGCCCCACTGCGGTCTTGCTTCAGGTGAGTTTTCAATCATAATCGCAACCGGTCTTGCGCCAATTGCTTCTTCTGATAAATCTGCAACACCTGTCAATAGGTTAACGTTAGTTGGCTTTGGTGCTTCCGTTGTTGTTTCTGTCGTTGATTCTGTTGCATCAGATTTTTCATACTCTTTGTCATCACCGCAAGCTGTAAATGTGAGCATTGTAAGTGACAAAGCCATTATAATGCTGATGATTTTAACAATTTTCTTGTTCATATTTATCCCTCTCGTTTTTTGCCTTTGGGCTTATTTCTCAATCTTTGTTTTGCCACCCATATACATCTGTAATGGATTTGGAATGTTGATGCTTCCATCTTCATTCAAATTATTTTCAAGGAATGCAATTAACATTCTTGGCGGTGCAACTACCGTGTTATTAAGTGTATGTGCGAAATAGTTGCCGTCCTTACTCTTAACACGGATGCCAAGACGTCTTGCCTGAGCATCACCAAGGTTTGAGCAAGAGCCAACCTCGAAATATTTCTGCTGACGCGGACTCCAAGCCTCAACGTCACAGCTTTTAACCTTTAAATCAGCCAAATCGCCTGAACAACACTCAAGTGTTCTTACAGGAATATCAAGTGAACGGAAAAAGTCAACTGAATTCTGCCAGAGTACGTCATACCATTTCATACTCTCCTCAGGCTTACAAACAACAATCATTTCCTGCTTTTCAAACTGATGAATTCTGTAAACGCCGCGTTCTTCAATACCGTGAGCGCCAACTTCTTTTCTGAAGCAAGGGGAGTAGCTTGTGAGAGTTTTCGGAAGCTCGTCTTCCGGAACAAAACTGTCAATAAACTTACCAATCATTGAATGTTCGCTCGTACCAATCAAATAAAGGTCTTCACCCTCGATTTTATACATCATATTTTCCATTTCTGCGAAGCTCATAACGCCTGTTACAACGTCACTTCTAATCATAAACGGCGGAATATAATAAGTAAAACCGCGGTCAATCATAAAATCTCTTGCATAAGAAAGAATTGCTGAATGAAGTCTTGCAATATCACCGCAAAGGTAATAGAAACCGTTACCGCTCGTCTTTCTTGCAGAGTCTAAATCAATACCGTTGAGGTTTTCCATTATCTCAACGTGATAAGGCACTTCAAAATCAGGAGTTACAGGGTCGCCGTAACGCTGAATTTCAACGTTTTCGCTGTCGTCCTTACCGATTGGAACACTATCGTCGATAATGTTTGGAATTACAAGCATAATCTTTTTGATTTCTGCCTCTAATTCAGCTTCTTTAACTTGCAACGCTGCGAGCTCGTCAGCCATATCCTTAACCTTTTGTTTAACCTGTTCTGCCTCGTCGCGTTTGCCCTGCGCCATAAGACCGCCGATTTCTTTACTTACGGAATTGCGGAGTGCGCGAAGCTCGTCCCCACGGCCTTTTGCGGCTCTGTATTCAGCATCAAGCTCAATTACCTTATCAACAAGCGGTAATTTTTCATCCTGAAACTTTTTCTTGATGTTTTCTTTAACTACATCAGGATTAGTTCTTAAAAATTTAATATCCAACATTATTTTTTCACCTTACTTATCTAATTCTTTTGCAAGTTTTGTTAAATCGTCCTTGCCATAGAACTCAAATTCAAGAGTTCCTTTTCCGCCTTTGCCTAAATACACCTTAACGGGTCTGCCAAGGGCTTCTGTAAGAGCTAATTCAACCTCATCATAATATTTATCACGCTTTTGAGTGCGTTTTACAGGCTTTGTTTTTTCGCCTTTGTTTGCATATTTGACTATTTTTTCCACCTGACGCACGGAAAGGTCTTCTTTTATAATCTGCTCTGCAATCAGAAGCATTTTTTCCTCATCGTCAAGTCCTAACAAGGCTCTTGCATGACCTGCTGAAATTTTACCTTCACCAAGCATATTAAGTACTGCTTCAGGAAGCTTCAACAACCTCAAGGTGTTTGTTATTGCGGTTCTTGACTTGCCTACACGGGCAGCCGCCTCTTCCTGCGTAAAGCCATAGGTTTCAATAAGGGATTTCATACCTTCAGCTTCTTCCACGGGATTTAAGTCCTCACGTTGCAGGTTTTCGATAAGAGCAAAAACACTTGCTTCTTCGTCAGTCATTTCACGGATAGTAACAGGCACTTCTGTAAGCCCTGCCATACGAGCCGCTCTCCAACGGCGTTCACCCGCAATAAGCTGATAACTGCCGTCAAGCATCGGACGAACGAGCAACGGCTGAATAATACCGTTTTGTTCAATACTCTTTGAAAGTTCTTCAAGGGCTTTTTCATTGAAGATTTTTCTTGGCTGGTCACGATTTGGCTCAATTTCGTTAATATTTAACGTGGATGCCGAGCCGTTAGTGTTATTTTCGTTGTATAAATCATCTAAACCTCTGCCTAATCCACCTTTTTTAGCCATTATCATTCACCTCATTTTTGTTGGGATAAAAATTCCTCCGCAAAGTCGTTATAAGCGATTGCGCCCTTGGAGTTTTTATCGTAATACATAATCGGCTCACCAAATGACGGAGCCTCGGAAAGTCGCACGTTTCTCGGAATAGTTGTTTTATAGACTTTGTTAGGGAAGAATTTTTTAATCTCGGTCACAACCTGCTGTGTAAGATTAAGTCTTCCGTCATACATTGTCTGAAGCACGCCCTCAAGTTCAATGTGCGGATTATAAAGCCTTTTCACCTGACGGACAGTAGCCATAAGCTGAGCAAGTCCTTCAAGCGCATAAAACTCACACTGCACGGGCACTAAAAACGTATCGGATGCGGTTAATGCGTTAATAGTTATCAAACCAAGGGACGGGGGACAGTCAAAGAAAATGTAGTCATACTTGTCCCACACCTGCGCAACGGCAGTTTTAAGACGGCTTTCTCTGTGGTCAAGCTCGATAAGAGCAACTTCGGCACCTGCCAAGTTCAAATCAGCAGGAAGGACGTCAACGTTCTTAAACTGCGTTGTTATTATCGCATCATTGGAATTTACGTCGTTTACAAGGACGTCGTAGGATGAATGTGTGATTTTTCTTTTGCTTATGCCAAAACCACTCGTAGAATTGCCCTGAGGGTCAATGTCTGCAAGTAAAACCTTAAAGCCTTTAGCGCCAACGGCAGCTGCAAGGCTTACTGCGGTAGTTGTTTTTCCAACTCCGCCTTTTTGGTTTATAATTGAAATAACTTTAGCCAAAAATCCCACTCCGAACTGATAAAAAGGTGAATTTTCACACCCTAATACCCGATTTTAAATAAGTATATCATATAATTTTGAAAAATTAAAGTGAATTTTAAGAAAATTTATAATTTTAACAGGAAATATTTAACAAAAAACGTACTTTTGGTTTCACGTGAAACATTTTCAAGCGGCAAAAGCAAAAGACCTCTCATTACGAGAGGCCTTTCGCTGTGGATGTGGGGTGTGAAAGAGAAGGATATGGGTGGCTTTCGCCACTATATAAAATCACCTTGTTATCGGGGGATAACGGTGGTTTTACCGTCTTTATGTTGCGATGTCTTTTACGCAATCGTCAATTTTGGGAATACGCACTATGTATTCAACGTACTCATCCGTTTCCGTCTTTACGGAATCCGCGTCAATTCCTGCCCGTCTTATATTGTCAACCGCATTGTTAAGCGTATTGATAAATATACGGATATCCTTAAAGCCGCGAAGCATCTGCTTTTTCGGTGTTTCGTTCTTGCGAAGCATCTGTTCAATAAGTTGTTCGCTTTCGCTGACGGTTAAATGCCTGTCAATAATAATTGACAACGCTCTTGCCCGTTGCACCTCGTCCGTTAAGGAGAGTAATGCTCTTGCGTGACGTTCCGTCAGTCCTGCACGACTGATTTGATAACGCATTTCATCACTTAATTTTAATAACCTGAGCTTGTTTGAAACAGTTGACTGGGCTTTTCCCAGCTTTTTGCAAAGCTCTTCCTGTGAGATGTGATAATCACTTATAAGCGTTGCCAAAGCCTCGGCTTCTTCAAAATAATCCAAATCCTGACGCTGAAGATTTTCTATTACAGCAAACACTGCGGAATCTGTTTCAGATATTTCGTTTACCACACAAGGTATTTTTGTCAGCCCCACAAGTCGTGCCGCGCGAAGTCTTCGTTCACCTGCAATCAACTCAAATTTGCCGTTTTCAAGAGGTCTGACAAGTAAAGGTTGGAGAATACCGTTTGTTCTTATACTTTGCGCAAGACCCTCAAGCTCATCATAGTCAAATCTTTTCCTTGGCTGATTAGGATTTGGGAGAATTTCACCTTGTGGTATTGAAAGTATCTGACTTTCAGTTCTTATTTTATTTTGTTTTTTCAGCATAAATAAAACCTCCGCAGTGCTTGTCCTTGAGTAAATCATAGCACTGTGAAGGTCTGTTTGTAAAGAAATTCCGTAATCCAAATTCGGCTCTGTATCAACGGTTTTCGCTATTATTTTAACGGTTTTTTAGCAATCTGTGCAGACGGTCGTGGATATTTTGTCGGAGTTTGCGAATTCTTTTTTATGAGAATTATTCTTCGGGGCATATTTTCGACTAAATCAAACACAATATCCTGCTCAATTTTACCGCCAAGTATGGCTATTGCTTTTTTTGATTCATTCATTTCTTCAACAATTTCAGCAGATTTCATTGAAATAAAGTTTCCGCCTTGTTTAACAAACGGGAGACAGTATTCTGATAAAACGGGGAGCGCCGCAACTGCACGAGCTGTTGAAAAATCAAATTGCTCTCTGTACTTTGCAAGTTGACCTGCTTCTTCGGCTCTCATGTGGAGAATTTCGCCTTTAACCTTTGTTGCTTCAAGCACTTGTTCAATAAATCCAAGTCTTTTTCTCGTTCCGTCAAGAAAAGTCATTTTTATGTCAGGTCGTGTAAGTAATAATACAAGTCCCGGAAAACCTGCGCCTGTACCAACGTCAATAATCTTCGCATTTTCAGGTATGTCCACGTATTTAAAAATAGACAGACAATCGGCAAAATGCTTGACCGTTACGTCATCAGGCTCTTTGATTGCAGTAAGATTAAAACTTTTGTTTGTTTCAATAAGCATTTCTGCAAAGGTGTCAAGACGGTTAAATGCAGTCTCGTCAACGGTAATATTGAATTTTTCGATTGTAGAGTAAAAAAGTTCTTTGTTAAGCATAATAAAACCTCAACGGGCTGCCGAGTCGTCAGCCCCTACAAGTTATTTTCTTTCGTTTTTGCTCAAATGAATAAGCAATACTGAAATATCCGAAGGTGAAACACCGCTTATTCGCGATGCTTGTCCCACACTTTCGGGACGTACTTTTTTAAGTTTTTCTCTTGCTTCAAGTCGGAGAGAATAAACGTCGTCATAGTCCAAATCAGCAGGGATTTTCTTAACCTCAAGTCTTCTCATTTCGTCAACCTTTGCTTGTTGGCGCTTGATATATCCCTCATATTTCAAATCAATTTCAACCTGTTCAAAAACGTCACTTGACAATTTCGGTCGGGTTTTGTCAAACGGAGTCAGACATTCATAATCAAGCTGTGGTCGTTTAATAAGCTCAGCAAGTCTTATACCTGTTTTCATCGGCGCTGTTTCACGTGAAACAAGCATATCATTGATTTCAGGTGAGGGGGCAATCGTAACACTTTCGACTCTCTCACGCTCTTGTGCTATCAATTCAAGTTTATTTTTAAATTTAGCGTATCTTTCTTCGCTTATAAGACCGATTTCATAACCGTAATCAGTAAGACGAATATCCGCATTGTCCTGACGGAGCAAAAGTCTGTATTCACTGCGAGAGGTCATCATTCTGTAAGGGTCGGAGCAACCCTTTGTAACAAGGTCGTCAATAAGAGTACCAATATAAGAAGAAGCTCTATCAAGAATAAAAGGCTCTTTACCTTGAATTTTACGGACAGCGTTGATACCTGCAACAAGTCCCTGCGCCGCAGCCTCTTCATAGCCTGATGAACCGTTGAACTGTCCTGCACCGAAAAGGTTTTCTATATCATTAAATTCCAAAGAAGCCTTTAACGCCAATGGGTCAACACAGTCATATTCAATTGCATAAGCCGTTCTCATAACCTCTACGTTTTCAAGACCTTTAATGCTTCTTAAAAATTTAAGCTGAACGTCTTCGGGAAGAGAAGAGGACATACCCTGAAGATATAATTCTTCAGTATCAAGTCCGCAAGGCTCAATAAATAACTGATGTCTTTCCTTTTCTTCAAATCGAACGATTTTATCTTCAATGCTTGGACAATATCGAGGACCTACACCCTCGATTTTTCCCGAATAAAGAGGGGAACGATGAATATTTTCAAGAATAATTTTCTTTGTTTCTTCATTTGTGTATGTAATATGGCAAACCTCTTTATTTTCAGGCAATATCTCAGTTTCATAAGAAAACGGAACAATTTGCTCATCACCATACTGCACTTCAAGTTGGGAAAAATCAACACTACGTCTATTAACTCTTGAAGGAGTACCCGTTTTAAATCTGCGAAGCGGAATATTCATTTTATAAAGTGCCTGTGAAAGTCTTGTTGCGGGGAACATTCCGTCAGGTCCGCTTTCAAAAGAAACGTCACCGATATAGATACGACCGCCCAAAAACGTACCCGTTGCAATAATTACAGCCTTTGCAGTATAAATTGCTTCAAGATTTGTTTTAAGGTAGAAAAGTCCGTCCTTTTTATAAAGGTCAACGATTTCTGCCTGTTTCATACTGAGGTTTTCTTGCTTTTCAAGAGTATGCTTCATATATTTTGCATAATCACGACGGTCAATCTGAGCTCTTAATGAATGTACGGCAGGACCTTTTCCGCGGTTAAGCATTCTTGTCTGTATGGAATTTTTATCCGCAGCCTTACCCATCTCGCCACCAAGAGCATCGATTTCACGGACGAGATGACCCTTTGAAGTGCCGCCAATAGAAGGGTTGCAGGGGAGATTGCCGACCCAATCCATATTGATTGTAAAAATTATAGTTGATGCGCCAAGACGCGCTGACGCCAATGCCGCTTCAATTCCTGCATGACCGGCACCGATTACTGCTATATCATATTCTTTTGCAAAATATTCCATAATATCAATTCCTAAAAAATACGGCGGGAGCATAGCCCCCGCCCTACCTTGAATTTTTATTCTTCTGTTGATGCTGAACGGATTTCAACTTTACCGTAAAGTGAAGCGCCGTCAATATCACTCTTTGGTGTTCTGTCTGGAGAAATTTCTGGCTTATAAGCCTCTTTTCTCTCACGTCTGCCACCGTTTCTGTTGTTTCTTCCGCCACGGAAGTTATTATTTCTTGCACCGTCAACAGGAGCAATTACAACTCGTCTGTCAAGGTCTGAACCGATTGAGTAAGAAGTTGCACCCTGAATATCCTGAACAGCAGTGTGAATAATTCTTCTCTCATAAGGATTCATTGGCTCAAGTGAAATACTTCTGCCCTGACGAACAGCCTTTGTAGCTGTTTTTCTTGCAAGAATTTTGAGAGTTTCTTCACGCTTTGCACGGTAATTGCCAACGTTAATTGCAACTCTCTTATAGCTTTGGTTACCTTTATTTGCAACCATTCTTGCAAGATACTGGATAGCATCAAGAGTTTCGCCGCGTTTACCGATGATGATACCGTAATCATCACCGCAATCAAGCTCAAAATAAATTTCTTCTTCATTTGACATTTCTTTGATATTACATTCTGTCATACCGAGAGAAAGAACAATTGACTTGATATATTCAGCAGTTTCGCCGTAAAGATTTGTCTCAACTAAAGGAAGTTCAGGAGTCTCAACTTTTTCAGCTTTTGGAGCTTCTTTCTTTTCTTCCTTCTTATTTTCAACCTTTTTAGCAGGTTTTTTGTCGTTCTTTTTATTGTTGTTTTGTTTCTTTTCAGGCTTTGGGTCAGCAACTTCGATTGAAACCTTTACTTTTGCAGGATTTCCACCGAAAAGGCCAAGAATTTTCTTTGTCGGTGTCTGTAACACTTCAACTGAAAAATCGTCAAAGTCAGTAACACCCAATTCAAGCATAGCCGCTGCTCTTGCCTCGTCAACCGTATTACCGGTTCCGATTGCTTCTTTAATCATATTTATTTACACCTCAGTTTTTGTCATCGTCCAACGTTTCTGCAACGTTCTTGAAAATCTTTTCTCTTGCACGGCGGTTGATTGTTTCGTCAACCATTGACTTTGCAAGCATCTTCTTTGGAGCAAACACTTTGTTCGTAATAAGCATTTGAATGAATGAAAGGGCACTTGACATAATAATATACACACCAACACTTGCAGGGAACATAAATGAGAAATAAATGCTCATTGCAGGTGTCATAAGTGACATACAACCCATTGATGGATTTTTTGCCATTTCAGGATTAGTTTTCTTTTGTCTGAGCCATGTGTAAACACCAATTAAAAGTGAAGTTACACCTGTAAGAATAGGGATAAGCCATAATGCATCATTCAAAGGCATTTTTGTTTCAGGAGTTCTTGCAAGGTCGATTCCAAAAAGACTGAAATTATCAATGAAATTCTCAATTTTTGAAACAACTTCAGCAGGAACGGCTGATAAGTCAAGTTTATCAAAATGTTCAATAGCTAAAAGTTCAATTCTGTATTCAGCATTACTTGTGTTACCTTTTGCCTTAGTAACAAGGTCAGTATATTCAGGTAAAAGTCTTACTGCTGATTTGATTGATTCAAGTGCAGTGTCTTTAATGTTAAGCACATAAGACAAAATTTTGTAGTTAACAAAATAAACGCCCATCATAATAGGAAACTGAATGAGCAAACCTGAACAGCCACCAGTCATTGATGAATAGCCTTCTTTAGCATAAAGCTCGTTCATAGCCTCGTTCATCTTCTGCTGATTGCCTGCATATTTTTCTCTTATTCTTTTGATTTTTGGTTGCATTCTTTGGGTTTTAACCATACCCTTTTGTTGCTTTATCGAGGACGGAAGTAAAATAAGCTTAACGCAAATTGTCATTAGCAACAAAGATAAAATGTAGTTATTACTAAGCTCATAGAAAAAGCCTATAAGATAACCGAACGGGATTGAAAATACTTCTCTAATAAAATCCATTTTGTCCTCCGAATTTTTTTGGACTCACTTTTTTTGTTTCTTTTCAGGCACGGGGTCATAGCCACCGGGGAAAAGAGGGTTACATCTTAAAAGTCTTGATACAGCAAGAAAAGAGCCTTTAATGACTCCAAATCTTTCAATTGCCTGTATTGCATATTGTGAACAGGTCGGGTAATACCGACATTTTGGCCCGAACAAAGGTGATATTTTTCTTTGATAAAATCTGATTGCTTTAATTATCAACGTTTTCATCAATTACACCTGCTTTCTCAAGCTGTGAAAGCATTAACTGTGCTAACTGTGTGCTTTTTTGGTATTTTGTTCTCGACCTTGCAACAAACACAAAATCGTAATTGCCCTGAATTTTGTCTTCAATCTCACTGTAAGCAGCACGAATAACTCTTCTTGAACGGTTTCTTTCCACTGCATTACCAATCTTTTTTGAAGTAGTTATTCCTATACGACAAATTCCCGCACGGTTTTTCATTACATAAGAAACCAGTGCAGGACCCTGAAATACTTTTCCTTTGCCGTAAAGTCTGCGAAAATCGCAATTACTTTTTAATGTTACTGTCCGTTTCAAACTTCAGACCTCAATTGACAAATTAGTATGTCAACTGCTTTCTGCCCTTTGCTCTTCTGCGGGCAAGTACCTTTCTGCCGTTTCTGTCAGACATTCTCTTACGGAAGCCGTGCTCCATCTTGCGATGACGCTTCTTTGGCTGATAAGTTCTCTTCATTCTTTGCTCCT
>JAZQYK010000050.1:0-14765 GCA_045633505.1 Candidatus Fimenecus sp.
ACCGCAAGTTTGCGGTAAATTTTCGGGCAGGCACGGAGACCTGCCCCTACAATCGAGCATATTGGTGATATATAAAATTGCGTCGCAGACCCTTAATTTTGCATTCTGCATTTTGCACTTTGCATTCTGTTCGACAAACTCCAATTTATCAACCTGTTTTTTACATATCTGTTGAAAACTAATACCATTTTTGCTATAATAATACTATATTTTTTCGCGAGGTATAATTTATGAGCAAAGTTTTAGAAAAAATGCAAAAGCACTTAGGCAATTGGGGTCCGTATTCAAAAAAATACAGTGGTATTTCCCGAATTGTTGACCACAAAACAGAGGGTGGCGTCCGTTTTGACTGCGTTGTCAGTCCTGCTATTGAAAATGCTGACTCTCGTGTACCTAATGTTACAGTACCAACTGGTGTTCATCCTTGGGAAGCTAAAGCTGATTATTCATTCTATTCTTATCGTTATGACCTTGAATGGAAAGACAAGGTTTATGCAGATGTGTCTTTTACAAAGCTCGATGATGACAGTGTGTTAGTTCGTACTGAATTTGTAAACAATACGGAAATTATGCAGATTTGTTTGCTTAATATGTTCTCTGCAATTGAATATCCTAATGTGTTTACAACAACACCGATTTTACCTGAAAAGAATATTTTTATTAAAGCACTTGATTATAAATCTTATGATTATAACACACCTCGTCCTTGGGACAAGCAGGTTATTGATGCTATGAAAAAAGGTGAGTTCTTTGATGACGGTTTTACTTATCACAGAGGACTTGGCGACCGTGACAATAATCGATACATTCTTCCGAAATATTCAAAGTTAGGTGAAGAAGCAGGGGATAAAATCACTTATGATTTAGGTGATATTTCAAATTTTCAAAATCCAACACTCCACATTCGTTACAGAACAACCAGTGACCGAGACAGTCTATGGACGTTGAACGGCAACGAAATCGCGTTTAAATCAGCAGAAAATTTTGATATATTAACTGTGCCTTTTAACCTTTCAAGTGTGGTGCTTAAATCTTGTGGTACAGGCGGAATTGAATTCGATTTCTTTGCAGTTACTGAATCAAATGAAACAGTTTCAACCGAAAGCAAAAAGCATAATTTCTATCCCGAAATTGAAACAAGTGATGATAACGGTAGGCTTGTTTCTTATAAATACGACGGAGTTGACGGCAAATTCTTTGTGAGAACGTTTAATTCTTCAACTCGTTGCCGTGATTTTGACACAGGCTGTCTTGAAGACAGTCCGACTGCGCGAATTTCACAACCCGACGAAAGTTTTCAAAATATGCTTGAAACGTTTTCAGGTTCATTTTCAGAAAAACACAGTGATGAAGGATTTTATCATAATACGGTTGTTCATACTCTTTATGTTGAGCCTCGTTCAACACACGTTGAATATGCAGTTTTGTCATTCGGTGAGACAGAGTATAAAACTGTTGATGAATATGAAAAAATCTACGAAAAAGCATATAATTCACTTGAAAAATTCGACCTGAATTTAGCAGGAAAAACTTATGAATTTTCAAACAAAATACTTCGTGCAACAGTTTTTCAAAATACGGTATATCCACTTTACCGAAACGGTGAGTATGTGGTTCACCATACACCCGGCAAGCGTTGGGACTCTTTCTATACGTGGGATTCAGGCTTTATAGGTCTTGATATGCTTGAATTTGCACCACATATTGCCGATTATATTCTCGAAACATATTTAAGCGATAATGATGAATGGGCATTTCTTTTACACGGTTCACCCGTGCCCGTGCATATTTATCAGTACCTTGAAATGCTGAAAAAGGTAAATGATAAAACTGAACTTTTGAAGTATTATGACCGAGTAAAAATGTTCTACGATTTCCTTGCAGGTAAAATCAACGGCTCAACTACAACAAAATTCAAAAGTGGCTTAACAACTACTTTTGACTACTTCTATAATTGCAGTGGTATGGACGATTTGCCACCGCAAAAGGCTATGTATGCTGAAAATAAACAAAAATATATGACACCCGTTATTTCTTCATGTCAAGTGATTAGATGTGCTAAAATTCTTTATATGGCGGCTGATTTGCTTAGTAAAGAAGATGATAAGGCAGCGTATCTTCAGGATATTGAAAGGGTTTCAACTGCACTTCAAAAATACTCTTGGGATGAAGACTGTGGCTATTTCTCTTACGTTATTCACGACGAAAACGGTGAAGCAGAAAAACAGTACAGAAATGCTCAGGGTGAAAATCTCAATAAAACAATGGACGGTGTTTATCCGATTATTGCAGGCGCAGTTACCGAAAGTCAGAAGTTAAGAATACTTGAGCATCTTAAAAACGATGATGAAATGTTCAGTACCGTTGGCATCAGTGCCGTTGATAAAACAGCATCGTACTACATAACTAACGGTTATTGGAACGGAAACGTATGGCTTTCACATCAATGGTTCGTGTGGAAAACAATGCTCGATTTAGGTGAAACTGATTTTGCTTTTAAAATTGCTAAAACAGCTCTTGATGCCTGGAAACGTGAAGTTGAATATTCATATTACACGTTTGAAATGTTCAATATTACTTCAGGCCGTGGCGGTTGGTTCCATAATTTCGGCGGACTTTCAACACCAATAAATATCTGGACTAACGCTTATTTTAAGCCTGGCACATTCTCAACAGGTCTTGACGTTATGGTTATGAATAGTAATTTTAACGATGACAAAACTGAATTTGACTGTGAACTTAAATATTACGGAAATAATGACAAATATTCCGTAATTGCGGTTTTAAATGATAGCTTTGATTATAAAGTGACCGTAAACGGCGATGATGTTCAATATTCACTTCGCGATAATGGAATCATTGAAATTTCACTTAACGGTAATGTGAAAACTGCAAATATTAAGATTGAGAAGAATTAACTTGTATAGTCCTCAATCAGACTTTGTAATTCATCAGTTGTGGTTGCTTTTATTCCTTTCTCAATCAATGCTCTGTCGTGTTGCGGGAGTGAAGACGTGTAAGTATCAAACACGTTGATTGGAATACTGTTACCGTTTTCAAAAACTGCTATTTTGCCTTGATAATCGGACAGTACGTAATATTTGATAGGTGAAATATATTTGTTTTCTTTGAGCGATTGGTTAACGTTGTTATTCAACATTAAGAATAAAAGCATCAATATTGCAAAGCAGAATATTCCAAAATAAATATACTTTAAATTTCTTTTCAAGTTTTACACTTCCTTGAATTATACTTTTTAGTATTTTAAGTAAAACGTTACAAATTATTAAAATTTTATAAATTTATAAAAAATACTAAACATTTTCTGATTTTTGTGCTATACTTACTTATGTATAAGAGAAACTGTAAATATTTTGTATTTAAAAAAGCAGTTTTGGAGGGGAATTATGAGAAAAAAGACCTCGAAAAATAAAATTAAATTACCACCAAAGTTTAAGAAGGTATTAAAGATTCTTGCACCGGTGATATTTACTTGTGCAATGATTTGCTTTATTATTTTTTCTTATGTTCTTATCGATATGGTGAGCCGTATCAATGGCGAACGAATTGTTGACCTTGATTTCTACAAGGAAAATCAAGACCAAACAACAATTATTTTTGCTGATAACGAAGAAGGCGTACCTGTTGAACTTGTTAAACTTCACGGTGAGGAGAACAGAGTTTGGGTCGATATGGAAAATATGTCCGAATGGATTGGCAAGGCTTTTGTAGCTCTTGAAGACCATCGATTTGAGACTCATAAAGGCGTGGACTGGTATAGTTCTACTCTTGGTATAGCAAAGTCAGCACTTGCAGGTGGCAAGGTTCGTGGCGGTTCAACCATTACTCAACAGTTGATTAAAAATCTTACAGGTGAGAACGGACGAAGCATCAACAGAAAGTATAACGAAATGATTTCTGCATTAAACTTGGAGAAACATTACGAAAAAGAAGATATATTAGAGGCTTATCTTAATACTATTTATTTGAGTCACAACTGTTACGGAGTACAAACGGCAGCAGAAACGTATTTTGGCAAGGATATTTCTGAATTGAATATTGCCGAATGTGCATCAATTGCGGCAATTACGCAGACTCCTGCTGACTATGACCCGCTTTGGAACCCTGAACAAAACAAAACCCGTCAAGAAGTTTGTCTTGCAAAGATGTTTGAACAGGGAATGATTACCAAAGAGCAATATGATGAAGCAGTTGCTTATGAATTGATTTTTACTAACAGTGAAAATTACGTTGCTAAAGATGATGACGATAACGAATCATCTTCAAACAACGAGATTTACAGTTATTACGTTGACTATGTAATTGATTCTGTAATTAAAGATTTAAAGGCTTCAGGTTATTCTCATTATGAAGCAACTAAAATGATATATTCAGGCGGTCTTCGTATTTATTCTGCCGTTGACTTGAAAATTCAGGAGATTGTTGAAGACGTTTATGAAAACAGAACTAATTTCCCGAGCGAGAGAGCTTCTTCAACTAAAGATTTAGCTCAATCTGCTATGACAATTATGGATTATAGCGGACGAGTTGTTGCTATTGTCGGCGGTGCCGGTGAAAAGACGGAAAACCGTTCAAATAACCGTGCGGTTTCTGCTATTCGTCAGCCTGGTTCATCAATTAAACCGTTGAGTATTTATGCGGCTGCTATTGAAGAAGATTATGCAACTTGGTCTTCAAAGATATTGAATTATGGTATTACTTGGAAAGGTAAACGTTGGCCTGACAACTATGGCGGAAACCCAGGTGACCCTAACGGTTATGTTACTACTCAGTATGCGCTTTCAATCTCTTATAATACCGTACCGGCTCAGCTTCTTATGATGATGGGCTTCAAAACAAGTTATAATTACCTTACGGAAAAATTCCATATTTCTACTATGACAGATGGAATTGACAGCGTATCACCGTCAGCTTTAGCTACCGGCGGTACAAACGGTGGTTGTACAACTCTTGAAATGGCTGCGGCTTTTGCAGTGTTTGGCAATGGCGGTAAGTATTATGAACCATATTGCTATACAAAGGTTACTGACAGTACCGGTGAAAATATTATTCTTCAGAAAAATCCTGAAGGTGAGCAGGTTATTAGTGCGGAAACTGCTTACGTTATGAATCAGATGCTCAGAACGGTTATGCAAGGTCCTGTGGGTACCGGTCGTGCTTACAATGTTAAAGGCTTTACATCTTATGCAAAATCAGGTACAACAACGAACAACTACGATAGATGGATGGTTGCAGGTACACCTTATTATATCAGTGCCGTTTGGTTTGGTTACGACCAAAATAAGCAGGTTAACGTCAGCAGTAATCCTGCGGGTATGATTTATAAAACCGTTATGGATAGAGTGCACAAAAATCTTGCGGCAAAGAATTTTGAAAAATATACTGACAAAGTTGTGCAACGTTCATATTGTACTGTTTCCGGCTTGCTTGCAGGTGACGGATGTGCTTCGACTGCTTCAGGTTGGTATAAAACGTCAAATCTTCCTTCTCAGTGTGCCGGTTGTGTTGACCCTGGCGGAACAGCTGAAAGCACTACAACCGAAACTACGACGGGTGCAGTTGATACTCCTGTAACTCCCGAAACACCATCGGAGGTTGTAACTACAGAAACTACGACGGAAACAGCGACACAAGCTGCCGAAGGTGAGGTTGGAGAAGTTGCTGATGCAGCTTAGCGCAGTGAAAAATCAGAGGTTACGCATATTATGATTATTTTATCGGTTGATTACGGTGACGTGCGAACGGGAATTGCAATTTGTGATAAAATGCAGATTTTGGCATCTCCTGTCTGTGTCATTGTGGAAAAAAATAAGGAAACTCTTGTTGAAAAGATAGCTGAAATTGTAAAAGAGCGAAAAGTAGAAAGAATATGTGTGGGGGTTCCGCAGAATATGGACGGAAGCTATGGCTTTCGTAGTGATGCCTGTCGTGAACTCGGCGCTTTGTTAGAAGAAAAAACCGGCATTACCGTTGGATTTCAAAATGAAAGATTAACAACGGTTTCTGCCCATAATATTCTTAACACTGTTGATGTCAGAGGGAAAAAACGCAAGGCTGTGGTTGATGCTGTTTCGGCTGTGTTAATTCTTGAAGATTATATGCGAACAATCTAAAAAATGACAAAATTAATGCTTGATACCGTGTAAAATGGTGTCAAGCATTTTTTTTGTGTGGTGATTGATTTGATTGTATATGTTGACGTGCTGATTTTTCTTAATACCTTGATAAATTATTTCATCTTATTAGGAGTCAATAGGATAACCCGTACTGATACGAATCGGCTGAGACTGTTATTAGGTGCGGTTATAGGCGGCTTTTCTTCATTATTGCTGTTTATCGAAAATTTAGGTGTCGTTACAACTGCATTAAAAATACTATCAGGTGTTTTTATGGTTGTGGTAACTTTCAAAATCAAGCCATATAAAAGATTTTTGAGAAATGTATTCTGGTTGTTTGCAATCAGTATTCTGCTTGGCGGTGTGATTCTCGCTTTTTATCTTTTTAGTGAAACGGATTTGATGATTTATTCAAACGGAATAGTATATTTTGATGTGGATATGACAACCTTAATTGTTTGTTCCGTAATAGCTTATATTATTATTTCGTTAATTGCTCGGTTTACTGATAAAAAAGCGCCAAAAAACAAGGAATATTACATAAAAATAGAAGGTGAGAACGGTATGGTTTCTGCAAAAGCCTTAATGGATACGGGAAACAATCTTCGTGAACCTTTTTCGGATTATCCCGTTATTCTTGTAAACAGCAATATATTTCACAGTTTATTTAAAAAAAATCAAAAAATGCGACTGATACCGGTGCATACCATTAGCGGTGAAAGCCTTGTAAAAGCATATAGACCTATTTCTATCGAAATAGGTAACTATAAAACCGATAAAGTCTATATTGGTGAAAGTCAAACAACACTTGACAGTTATGAAATAATATTAAATATAAATCTTGAGGGAGAAATACATAATGCGTAAATTTAAAACGTTTATTTTAAAGTTGTACTTGAAAATATTCAAAAAAGAAGCCCATTACATAAACGGCCCTGTTGCGCTTCCTGAACCGTTGTCAAAGGAAGAAGAGCAAGAACTAAGTGAAAGGCTAATAATCGGCGATTTGAAGGCAAGAGAAAAACTCATCGTTCATAATCTGAGACTTGTAGTATATATTGCGAAAAAATTTGAGAGTTCAGGCGTAAATATTGAAGATTTAATTTCTATCGGTACAATTGGACTTATTAAGGCGGTAAATACGTTTTCACCTGAAAAAAACATTAAACTTGCGACCTATGCTTCAAGATGTATCGAAAATGAGATTTTAATGCATTTGAGAAAAATTGCAAATCAGAAAGTTGAAATTTCACTTGATGAGCCTTTAAACACTGATTGGGACGGGAATGAACTTATGCTTGCCGATGTGCTTGGCAGTGATGGCGATGAAATCACCAGAGAAATAGAAGAGGACGATGAAAAAAGACTCTTGATGAAAATTGTTGATAATTTGCCTGAACGTGAGAGAGTTATAATTGATATGCGTTTTGGATTAGGCGATAATGAAGAGATGACTCAAAAGGAGGTTGCTGATAAATTAGGTATTTCTCAAAGCTATATTTCAAGGCTTGAAAAGAGGATAATAAGAAGAATTGGTGATAAGATGAAAGCAATGACAAAATAGTAAAAATTTCTTGTAATATTTTTAAAAAAGTATATAAAAATTTGAATTGTTATGGTATAATACATAGGATGATGAAAAGGTGTGCAAAAAACACCTAAAAATAGTAAAAGAAGGGTTTGTTTATGACTTACGATGTAGCTGTTGTAGGTGCCGGTGTTGTTGGTGGCCTGATTGCACGTGAGCTTAGCCGTTTTGACATTAAAGTGGCATTGCTTGAAAAATACAATGATGTTGCAATGGGAACAACAAAGGCAAACAGCGCTATTGTGCACGGCGGTTTCGATGCACAGAATGGTACACTTAAAGCACAACTTAATGTTCAGGGTACTGCAATGATGCCTGAGGTTTGTGAAAAACTTTCAGTTCCGTTTAAAAAGAACGGTTCAGTGGTTGTTGCGTTTTCTGAAAAGGAAATGGAACATATAAACGTGCTTTATGACCGAGGCGTTAAAAACGGTGTGCCGCAACTTTCAATTATTGACAGAGAGGAGCTTCGCAGACGTGAACCTAACATTAGTGATGAGGCTGTCGGCGCGTTGCTTTCTGAAAGTGCAGGAATCGTTTGCCCTTATGAGCTTACAATTGCGGCGGTTGAAAATGCAGTAACAAACGGCGTTGAGTTCATTAGAAACTGTGAAGTAAAATCTATCAATGAACTTGATGAAGGCTATGTTCTTAATACAACTGTGGGAGAAATAAGCGCTAAGTTTATAATTAACGCAGCAGGTAATTTCTCTGATGAATTAGCAAAGATGGTTGGCGACGATTCAATCGAGCTTGTGCCAAGAAAAGGCGAGTATTATGTTCTTGATAAATCAGTTGGTAATCTTGCAAATCATACAATTTTCCAATGTCCAAATGAAATGGGTAAAGGAATTCTTGTAACTCCGACTGTTGACGGAAACCTTCTTATTGGCCCAACGGCGCTTAATATTGAAAATAAAGATGATACAACAACAACTCCCGAAGGACTTCGTGAAGCTGTTCAAAAAGCACTTAAATCAGTGCCGATTGTATCTGTTAGAAACGCAATCACTTCATTTGCAGGTGTTCGTGCTCATCCAACCAACGACGACTTCATTATCGGTTGGTGTCCGACAAGTGAAAACTTTATCAATGTTGCAGGTGTTGAATCACCGGGACTTTCATCTGCTCCCGCAATCGCAATTTTTGTTCGAGAAATTCTTGAAGAAAAGCTTAGTCTTACTGAAAAAGCTGAATATACAGATACAAGAGAAGAACCGGTTCGTTTCCGCCATATGAATGATGAGGAAAGAGCTGAACTTATTAAGAAAAATGCCGCGTATGGCAGAATAGTTTGCCGTTGTGAAACAATTACTGAAGGTGAAATTATTGATGCCGTTAAAGCTCCTGCGGGTGCTCGCGATGTTGACGGTGTTAAGCGCAGAACAAGAGCGGGTATGGGCCGTTGTCAAGGTGGCTTCTGTGGCAGCAAGGTTGTTGAAATCATTGCACGCGAATTGAACGTCCCAATGAGTGACGTTACAAAATTCGGCGGTGATTCAAAAATCATTTATGAAAGAACAAAGTGAGGTGAATCGGTATGTTGAATTATGAACTCGTTGTAGTAGGCGGTGGTCCTGCAGGTATGGCGGCTGCTTTAAAAGCTAAAGAAAACGGTGTAAAGAGCATTATTGTTCTTGAACGCGCTGAAACTCTCGGCGGCATTCTTGAACAGTGCATACATACCGGTTTTGGACTTCATTATTTTGGTGAAGAACTTTCAGGCCCTGAATACGCAGGTCGTTTTATGAAACTCCTTGAGGATACTGATATTGTTGTTAAGACTGACACAATGGTGCTTGACGTTGCATCTGACAACGTTGTTACAGCAGTTAATAAAAATGACGGTCTTCTTAAAATTCAGGCAAAAGCAGTTGTATTGGCTATGGGATGTCGTGAAAGACCAAGAGGTGCGTTGAGTATTGCAGGTAGCCGTTGCTCAGGAATTATGACAGCAGGTACTGCTCAAAAATACGTTAATATTGATGGATATATGCCAGGTCACGAGGTTGTGATTTTAGGTTCAGGTGACATCGGTCTTATTATGGCGCGTCGTATGACTCTTGAAGGTGCAAAGGTTAAGATGGTTTGTGAGCTTATGCCATATTCAGGCGGTCTTACAAGAAATATCGTTCAGTGTCTTGACGACTTTGGAATTCCGCTTAAACTGTCAACTACGGTTGTTGCAACTCACGGTAAAGACAGACTTGAAGGAGTTACAATTGCAAAAGTTGATGAAAAACTTCAGCCAATTCCAGGTACTGAAGAATATGTTCCTTGTGACACGTTGATGCTGTCAGTTGGTCTTATTCCTGAAAATGAACTTTCAAAGAATTCGGGACTTGTGCTTGACATGATTACAAACGGACCAAAAGTTGACGAGTATCGAGAGACAGAACACGCAGGTGTTTTTGCTTGCGGTAACGTTTTGCAGGTGCACGACCTTGTTGACTATGTAACGGAAGAAAGTCAGATTGCAGGTCTTGGCGCTGCAAAGTATATCAGAGGCGAAAAGGTGACAGGCGAATCTGTTTATACAAAGGGTATTAACGGAGTGCGTTATATTGTTCCTCAGAGAATAAACCGCAAAACTGATACAGATGTAAAACTTTATTTCCGTGTTGGTGCTGTTTATAACAATGCAAAAATAATTGTTGAATGTGACGGCAAAGAAATAATTTCTAAGAAAAAAGTTAAGCTTTGTCCCGGTGAAATGGAATATGTAACTCTCAAACAGTCAGTTATTTCTGAACTTCCTGTTGATGCAGAGATTACAGTAAGAGTGGAGGCATAAGAAAATGGAAAAAAGAGAACTTGTATGTGTTGCTTGTCCTTTAGGATGCCCCATAACAGTAACGTTTGATGCTGACGGTAATGTAGATACTGTAACGGGTAATACTTGTAAAAGAGGCGATGCTTATGCTCGTACAGAGGTTACTAACCCTACAAGAATGCTTACAACTACTGTTAAGGTTGAGGGTGGAAAATCTTATGTTGTGCCCGTTAAATCAGCCAATCCAATTCCAAAGGGTATGATGATGGAGTGCATGAAAGTTATTAACGAAGCATCAATCAAAGCGCCTGTCAGCATTGGCGACGTTGTTATTGAAAACATTCTTGGTTTAGGCGTCGATATCGTTGCAACAAATTACGCTGAATAAGCAGTCAGTATGATTTCACAGTATGTTTTTACTGAATAGTTGCAAAAGCAATAAAGAAAGCCCCGCTCAGTCGAGTGGGGCTTTAATATTTAATCTTAGTTTTTATTCTTCAGTCTGTTCTTGAGGGATTTTTGTACCCGTATGAGTGGTTACGTTCATTTCAACAATCTTTTTGTCTTCTTCGCTTCCGTCAAGATTTTCAACTCTTTTACGACGTCTTTCTTCAAGGTCTTTGAGCATCTGCTTTTTAACGTCGCCATCAACGTTAAAGAACATAAGCGTTACACCGTAAAGGAAACGTGCAATTGCAGGAAGTAAGCAGAAAATTGCCCAGAAACCTAAAAGTGTTTTGTAGTTAGATTCAGGAACAATGTTGCCAAATTCATCTTTTCTTGCAACGTAACCAACTGCTGAAATAACAACACCTGAAAGAAGGTTTGTAATTGAGTTAGCAGCCTTACCAAAGTAGTTCTGAACGGTTTGAACGAGTGCTTCGTTTCTCATACCCGTTTTCCATTCACTGTAGTCGTAAACATCGCCCTGAAGAACAGCACCGGCAACGTTTAAAAGCTGATTTGGAAGACCGCAAACTGTAAGACAGAATGTAAGTACAGCAAGGTTAATCACCGCATTGTGACCTTCCCAATTAACAAGGAAGCCTTTGCCGTCATTACCGAAAAGACCGATAACGAATGTACTTGCATACGCAATACCTGCAAAGATACCTGAAGCTACTGCAACTTTTTTAGCACCGAATTTACGGATAAGTTTTGGTGCAAGCGGCACCATAATATAGTTAGGAATACCTGTGAAAAGACCTGCAATTGAACCGTGCGCAACGTTCTTTGAGTTGTGCATCCAATAGAAACTTTCGCTTGAAACACCAACTGATTTGAAGCTAGCAAAGAATCCTGAAAGAACGAGAACAAACATAGGTCTGTTTTTGAACACGTTTTTAAATGATTCAACAACGCCAACTTCTTTCATCTGTTCGCGAGAAGCGAGAGGAACGCGTTCTCTCATAGCATTGAAACCGTAGAATGCAGTGAAAGCGGCAATAACAGTGATAATAACTGCAAATCCAGTGTAAATATCCTGCATACCGATTGGGTTTTTCCAGTTAACCGTTTTCTGAGGAAGGAAACCAACGAACATTGATGCAATAGACGGAAGGAATACGCCGAAAAGGTCAGCAAATTTTGATGTTGCTATAAGGTTGTCACGCTCATTGTTGTTTGGCGTGATATTGTATAGCATAATCGTCCAAGCACCGAAGTATGACATACCAAGGTTATAAACGAAGATTGCAACAATCGTCCAGATAACCTTCTGCCATTCGTGAACAAGGAAAGCAGGGGTGGTGAAAAGCATTACCATTGCTATTGCCCAGAATGGTGTCGGAATAACAAGCCAAGGACGAAGTCGGCCCCAACGTGTACGGGTTCTGTCGATTATGAGACCTGAAATTGAGTCATCAACCGCGTCATAGATTGTTTCAATGAACATAATTATACCATACGTACTACCTGACATTCCGAGAAAGCTAATTGCAAAGAATTGACGGAATGCGTTTACATATTGGCTTAAGTTTTTTTGACCGAAGGAGGTGAGAAGGAAACCTGCGATTTCTTTTGGCCGCAAATATCTTCTGTCCTGAGTTGAGGCTTGCTGAACGTTAGCTTCAACAGTACCTGCCTCTACTTCGGCAACTGTGGTTGTATTTGTGTTTTCCACTTTCAATCACGCCTTTTTAAGATAAATCCATATATTTTCCAATATACCATATAAATATAACATAAAAGCCGACAATAATCAACCATAAATTGAAAATTATCGGCTAAATATTTATTTGAATTTTTGTGAGAATGAAACCGCTAACTTGTCGCAACGTTCATTTTCGGGATGACCTGCGTGTCCTTTTACCCACTCGAATTCGTATTCGTGCTGTGCCAGTAAATCAAGTAGCTGTTCCCATAAATCAGGATTTAGAGCTGGCTTTTTATCAGCTTTTTTCCAATTGTTATTTCGCCAGCCTTGAGCCCAACCTTTAGTAATTCCGTTGACGACGTAAGAGGAGTCAGAATAAATTTTAACTTTACATTTTCGGTTCAGCGCCTGAAGTCCATTGATTACAGCCAATAACTCCATTCTGTTATTAGTTGTTTCTGCTTCACCGCCGGAAAGCTCTTTTTCGATGCCGTTACAACGTAGAATAGTACCCCAACCGCCTGGACCGGGATTTCCGGAACAAGCTCCATCAGTAAACATTTCAACAAAAGTTAAATTTTTCATAAAAACTCCTGAATAAAACTAAAATTTAATAACTAAACTAATTTTAGCATAATTAAATTGATTTAACAATATTAAAAAGAAAAAATATACTTTGCAAAATGTTATGTTTCTTGACAATGAATTTAAAAAATAGTATTATATAATGACAATATATTGAGATATTATGTCTTTTTGGAAATATATATAATATAAATTAAACTTTTACATTGCAAATATGTGGGCTACATACTTCTGTAATTAAAATTTAAAAGGAGGAAATTATGCCGAAAATTAAAGAAAAAACTTTACAAAAAAAAGAAGCTAAAACTACTGATAAAAATAAGAAAAACAGCCATTTAAAACAAAACAATACTAAAAAGAACAACCAAACTTCTAAAAACAAAAAAAGTACTAAAAATGCAGGCTCGAAAAAATCGACAACTTCTAAAAAAAGAAACACACCCAAGAGAGAGGAAATAAACGTAAAGATTGCATTCCTCGGCGGACTGAATGAGGTCGGTAAAAATATGACCTTGTACGAGTGCAACGGTGATATGATTTTAGTTGATTGCGGACTTGCTTTTCCTGAACCCGATATGCTTGGAGTGGATTTGGTAATTCCCGATTTTACTTACGTTGAAGATAATGCTGATAAAATTAAAGGTATTTTTATTACTCACGGTCACGAAGACCATATCGGCGGTTTGGCATATCTTCTTAAAAGAGTTAATATTCCTGTTTATGCAACAAGACTTACAATCGGTCTTATTGAAAATAAATTGTCTGAACACAAAATACTTGATAAGGCGAAACTTAACGTAATCAAACCTAAAGATAAAGTTAAGCTGGGTTGCTTTGAAATTGAGGCAATTCACGTCAATCACTCTATTCCTGATGCTCTTGCATTGGCAATCAGTTCTCCTGCGGGGCTTATACTTCAAACGGGAGACTTTAAAATTGATACAACTCCAATTGATGGGGACGTTATTGATTTAGCAAGAATTGCCAGACTTGGAGAAAAAGGTGTGCTTTGTCTTCTTTCAGATTCAACAAACTCGCAGAGACCCGGATATACCTCAAGTGAACGGACTGTCGGAGAATCCTTTGAAAGATTGTTTCAAAAAGCTGACGGGAAAAGACTTATAGTTGCTACCTTTGCTTCAAATATTCATAGAGTACAGCAAATCATTGACGTGGCAAAATCTGTTGGTCGAAAAGTCGCACTTTCAGGCAGAAGTCTTGAAAACGTTGTTGAAACAGCTTCAAGGCTCGGCTATTTAAACGTTCCTGAAGGAATATTGGTCAGCATTGATACGATTTCACGCTACCCGCACGATAAACTTGTAATTATTACAACGGGAAGTCAGGGCGAACCAATGTCAGCACTTTACAGAATGGCATTTTCTGAACACCGCCGTGTCGAAATCGGTACGGGCGACTATGTCATTATTTCAGCAACGCCGATACCAGGTAACGAAAAAACTGTTGGCAAGGTTGTTGATGAGTTGCTTAAACGCGGTGCGGAAGTAGTATATGAAAAAATGTATGACGTTCACGTTTCAGGTCACGCTTGTCAGGAAGAATTAAAACTTATTATGAGTCTTGCAC
>JAZQYK010000051.1:0-39013 GCA_045633505.1 Candidatus Fimenecus sp.
GGAGATGTCACGAAGTGACAGAGGGGTTATTCAATTAAACAACAAACCCCTCAGTCTCGCATACGCTCGACAGCTCCCCTTTCAGGGGAGCCGAGAACCGACCATATTGGTGTCATAAACATCCCGACAAATTCAAATTTACACAGCCATATAAAAAGCGAGGTTTTTACACCTCGCTTTTCTTATCATTTCAGTTGTTTACACTCTCAATAAACTTTTTAAACTGTGCTCTGCCTTCTTCTGTTCTGTCAAACACACCGCATTGTTCAAGAATTGCCGAGAACACAAGTCCAATTTCGTCACGAAGAATCTGGTCGCAATTATTAGCATTTATATTGCTATATTTCGCCTTAATTGTATCCACCCAATTGCTGTGCTTTGCAATTCTTTCGTCTGCCTTAATATCTTTGTTTTCAAGAATAGCATCCTTTAAAAGTGCAATTTCTGTTTTAAGGCGAGATGGAAGCACCGCAAGTCCCATAACCTCAATAAGACCGATATTTTCTTTCTTAATGTTATGATATTCAGGGTGTGGATGATAATATCCGTCAGGATAATCAGGTGTTGTAATGTTGTTGCGAAGCACCAAATCAAGCTCGTAACGACCATTCTTAAATCTTGCAATTGGTGTAATTGTATTATGAATTTCACCGTCAGTTACTGCAAAGATAAATGCGTCTTCGTCAGTATAATCACGCCACGTTGCAAGGATTTTACCTGCAAGAGCACAAGTCCTGTCAGTATCATCACCAATTAAGCGAATAACTGACATTGGCCACTTAACAATACCCGCTTTAACATCAGAAAAACCGTCAAAGCTGATTTCTTCTTCAATCTCTGCTCTTTCCATAGCAAAGCTATGGCTTCCGCCCTGAAAATGCTCATGTGTAAGAATCGAGCCACCTGCAATTGGCAAGTCCGAATTTGAGCCAAGGAAATAATGAGGGAATTTCTTTACAAAATCAAAAAGTCTTCTGAATTTCTGTTCAGAAATCTTCATTGGTGTGTGTGCCTCGTCAAATACAATGCAATGCTCGTTATAATAAACATAGGGTGAATACTGAAGAAAAGCATTAATACCATCAAGGCAGATTGGAATTACTCTATGATTTTGACGGGCAGGATGATTAACACGACCTGCATAGCCTTCATTTTCTTTACAAAGCATACAAGTGGGATATGAGCTTTTCTCCATTTTTGTAGCCGCTGCAATAGCTTTTGGGTCCTTTTCAGGCTTTGCAAGGTTTATTGTAATATCAATGTCACCATATTGTGTCTTTGTTATCCATTTAACATCATTTTTAATTCTATATTCACGGATATAGTCAGATTTTCTTGCAATATGGTAATACCAATCAGTTGCCTCTTTTGGAGAAACTGCATATTTTTCGTTGAATATTCTGATTACCTCTGACGGTCTTGGTGTAATCGCACCCATAACCTTTGTGTCAAACAAATCTTTGTAAACAATTGAATCCTCACAAAGACCGTTTTCAACGGCGAAATCAAGAATTGTCTTTAAAATTTCTTCAAGGTCCTCGCTTTTTATTTCAGCATCATTCATTCCGTCCAAGCCGAGAATTTCAAGCACTCTGTTAGTTGCCCAAATTTCATCAGCCTTTTCGATTAGCCCCTCCTTAAGCGCAAATGCAACGAGAGATTTAATTGCCTCATAAATGTTCATTGAAATACCCCCAAATTTATTGGCAAAACTTTTCTATTATAATTATAAAACTTTTTATTGGTTTTGCAATACCTTATAAATAAAAAAGACGGCATTTTTCTCAAATACCGTCAATTTTTTTATTGCTTAAACGTAAAATTTTGAAATCCGTCGGAATAAAGCTGCTCACCGTCAGACATCACCCACATTGCCTCAACGTTTTCCATATTTTCAACAAGTTTTTTACCGTCCTCGTAATCCATAAGGAAAAGCGCCGTTGACAATGCATCGCCCAAGCCCGAGTCATCAGTTATAACTGACACAGATTTGTATTTTGTGCCCGGCATCAAGGTTTCGGGGTCGATTATATGATGAAAATTTTCGCCGTTTACCACGTAAAACCGTTGATACGAGCCACTTGTCACCAAGGATTCGCCTGCAAACTCAAGGACTTCAATAATGGGCTTTTCCTCGTTTTCCGTGTCAGGATTTTCAATGCCAACCTTCCATTTTGAGCCATCTGCCATTCCGATTGTACGCACGTTTCCACCCACGTTAAGAAGATACCCCGTCACACCGTTTTCTTCCAGCCGCTGTGCTATTCTCTCCACTGCATAGCCCTTTGCAACAGCACCCACGTCAAGCCTCATTTCAGGGTCAGCAAGATAAACCGTATTTTTTTCTTCATCAATAATGACGTCTTCGATATTGGTATGTTTTTCGGCTTCTTCAAGTTTTTCCATCGGTGGCAACTTTGCATTCACGGGGTCACGAAGTCCGTCATTGCGATAATTATGCCAGATTTTAAGCACACTGCCCATTGCAATATTCACGGCGCCGTTAGTTTCACCGTACATCTCTTTGGCAAACAAAAGCATATTGACAATCTCTTTATCAACGGTCACCACGTTATGCTGTCCGTTTTCGACTTGATTGACGGTAGCAAGATTATTCACGTTGTCATAGCAATTGTAAATATCAAAAAGCATCTGATATTCCTCAAGCATCATTTTTATAGCAACGTTAACGTTGTCAAAATCCTCTTGGGATTTTTCATAGCCGATAACCGTCGTTTCCGTATCAAAGAAATCGAAATAATAGGCCTGATATTTAGTTTTTTTATTACCGTCACATCCGCTTAAAAGCAGAATACTGACCGCAAGAAATATACTTAAAAACCTTTTCATAAACATTCCCTACAAGAAAAAGGGTGCTTTTAACACCCTTTATTTTATGCGATTGTTGAAGCCTTAACCGTTGCGCCAACCATATCGCCGACTGCGATTGTGCAACCAGCCTTCTGAACATCTTCTGTACCTTGATAACCGTTAACAACAAGGGCAGAAATTTCATCAGCAGTTTTACCGATACAAGCATTTTCAAGCACTTCAGCCTGTTTATACCATTCAAGCACAACGCCGTCACCGTTAGCATCGGTGCCGTAAGCCGCCATATTATAATTGTCGCCAAGCTCTTTCTTCGTGCTGATTTCTGTTCTTGGTGTAAGAGCAACACCCTTTACATCAAACTCAACCGTGCTTGAGGCAATATCAATATAAGCATCTGTAACCTTTCCGTCAGATGAAAGGGTTACAACCGAAAACGTAAACGCGTTTTCAATTTCACCGTTTGCTTCAGCAGTTGCATCTTTGCCTGTGTAAGATGAAGCAAAACCGATTTTCAACGCATCATCCTTACCCGCAGTCGTTGGCTGTGCACCGTTGACTGCCTTTTCAACCGCTTTAATGAAATCATAAGCATTGATTGTACATCCTGCAACGGCTAAATCGCCACTTGTTGAGCCTTCACCAGCCACGAAAGCCTTTAATTCGTCAAGAGTTTTTCCTTTTGCAATTTCACAGAAAGCATCTGCCTGTTCGAACCATTCAAGAACCTTTCCGTCACCGTTTTTATCCTGATAAATGCCATAGACAGACATCATATAGTCAAAGCCTTTTTCATATTTTGACATCACTGCCATTGGCTCTTTAACCTGACCTTTTACAGTAAAATTCACCGCATTTTCAATTGAGTCGAGCTTTAAATTAAGGATTTTTCCGTCATCGCCCAAAAGCACCGCCGCAACTGTTGTTGTAAGCCCTGCTTCACCGACAAATTCTTCATCTTCAGCATCTGCAGCCGTCATTGATGAAAAAGAACCAACACCAAGTTTTAATCCTGCAGTAACATTCTCTGCATTTTCGTCAGGGGTGTTTTCACCGCAGCCTGTAAAGCAAACTACGGATAAAAGTAATATTGCAACTAATGTCAAGCATAAATATTTTTTCATATATACTCTCCCTTTATCGAGAAATTTATATTTCAAGTTTTTCTGTCCTTTTCAAAAGATAAGCACCTGCAAGTCCAATAAATCCACCTGCAATTGTACCTGTTATGGCAAGGACAAGCATATAATAACCAATCTGTGCCGAGTCAAGCAAAAGCATTGCTACAAGCACCTGACCCAAGTTATGAAAAACTCCACCTGCAATACTGACACCAACTGTTGAAAAACGGTCGGTCTTTTTAAGGACAACCATTATTAACAAGCTTAACCCCGCACCAGCAAGACTATAAGCCAACATCATAAAATTACCGAAAAGCATAGTCACGATTACCACTCTGAACAGTGACACGACTGCCGTTTCTTTGATGCTGAATTTATAAAGCATAAAAATTATTATAATATTGGGAAGTCCCATTTTTATTCCCGGTACTGCTGAATATATGGGCGGTAAAATTGCTTCCACGTAAGAAAGCACAAGTGCCACCGTTGTCAGCACTCCTAAAACCGCTGTTTTTTTATCCTGAGTTTTCATATCAAACTACCACATCTAAATTATCTGTTTTTTCTGAAATTTCTATCACCAACTTATGTGGCAAACAAACGATAGTTTCACCGTCTTTTGAAATTTCTCTGTGCTTTTCGCACACCAAGTCAGGACAGGTGGCATTTTTAACGCTGACCTTACCTGATTTTATAACGAGAGTATTACTGCCCCATTCAGTTTCAATTACCTTTTCAACATCTGAATGTATTGAATATCGGGCAGTTTCAACTCCGTCAATAAGTATAATAACACTATTCCCCTCTGCCCTGCTGAAATTCAGTATGAAAAGTCCTGCAATCGCAAGAATAATTATTACAGCAAACAGAATTATATCATTTCGACGCTTCGGGGATAATTCAGTCCTTGACATTAAATAATTTTACCTTCTTCAAAGTTTGTTATCTTAATGCAATGTGATGGACAGACACCTGCACATTCACCACAGCCCGTACATTTATCATAATCAATTACTGCAAGATTATCAATAACCGTAATCGCACCGTGTGGGCAAGTCTTTTCACATCTCTTACAACCTATACAAGCATTTTGACAATGTCTCTTTGCCACAGCACCCTTTTCTTTATTGTTACACATAACAACAACTCTATGCTTTCTTGGAACAAAAGAAATAAGGTCCTTTGGACAGGTTTTAACGCACATTCCGCAACCGATGCAAAGCTCGGAATTTACACGTGCAACACCGTCTTCCATACAGATTGCGTTGACAGGACAAGCCTTTGCACAGTCACCGCATCCAACACAACCGAAACGGCAAGAGAACGGTCCGCCATAAACCAATGCAGTTGCACGGCAAGTGTTCATTCCGCGATAAATTGCCTTCTGACCGGTTGCTTCAATATGACCGTTACAATTTACAAATGCAACCTTTGGCTCTTCAGCAGTAACCTCAACTCCCAATACCTCTGAAAGCTGAGCTGCAACGTCAGCCGCACCCGGAATACAAAGGTTTGGCTCTGCCTTACCCTCAGCCAATGCACGAGCATAAGCATCACAACCTGCAAATCCACAAGCACCACAGTTAGCACCCGGAAGACATTCACGAATTTTAAGTGTTCTTTCTTCTTCCTTAAAGCCGAAGAAATGCTCGGCAAGGGCTAAAAGAATACCTGCCACAAGGCCGATTGCCGCAACCACTAAAAACGGAGTAAGAACTTCATTTAACATAATTTTCTCCTCCTTTAAGCAAACAAGTTATCAACAACACCCTCAAAGCCAAAGAAAGCCAATGACAAGAAGGATGCCGCAATAAGCGTTACGGGAAGTCCCTTTAAACTTTCAGGGATTTCACTTTCGTCAATTCTTGAACGGATACCTGCGAAAAGCACCATTGCAAGAAGGAAACCGAGTCCTACACCCAACGAGCTTACAAGTGATTCCACGAAGTTATAACCGTCAGAAATATTGTTGATTGTTACACCAAGCACTGCACAGTTTGTGGTGATAAGTGGAAGATAAACACCAAGACTCTTGTGAAGTGCTGGAATAAACTTTTTAAGAATGATTTCAATAAACTGAACAAGCGCTGCGATAATGAGAATGAATACAATTGTCTGCATATATTCAAATCCCATTTTTTCAAGAATGAATTTCTGAATTGGCCACGTAGCCGCAGTTGCCATAATCATAACAAAGATAACTGCAACGCCCATACCTGCCGCCTGATTAAGTTTTTTAGAAACGCCAAGGAAAGGACAAATACCAAGGAATTGGCGAAGAACGTAGTTGTCAACAAGAACGGATGACATTAAGATTACTACTAAAATTTTAAAGCTTTCCATAATCAGTTCTCCTCCCATTCTGTTTCATAACCACAAGTACTTGAAGCACACATGTGAGCTGACGGACAGCCTTCACAAGAGAAACTCTTTTTCTTGATAAGTTTACCCTTTGTAATCACGTTAACAAGGGCTATAAGGAAGCCGTAAACCATCATACCGCCCGGAGCTTTGATGAGAATATCAATTGTGTGGTCCTTAATAAACGGAATTTCTATTCCTGCAAACATACCCGCACCGAAAACCTCACGGATTGTTGCCATTAAAACAAGAGCAATTGTGAAGCCGATGCCCATTCCGATACCGTCAAGAATTGATTTTCCAACACTGTTTTTACCTGCAAACATCTCAGCTCGGCCAAGAATGATACAGTTAACGGTAATAAGCGCCAAATAAACGCCCAACAATTCGTAAAGTTCAGGCATAAATGCGTGCATTACCATCTGAACAATCGTAACGAAACCTGCAATAATAACAATATAGCAAGGAATTCTTACTGTGTCAGGAATAACCTTACGAAGCATTGAAATTACAGCGTTTGAGCAAATCAGCACCGCCGCCGCCGCAAGTCCCATTGCCACCGCACCGATTACGGTTGTTGTAACCGCAAGTGTGGGACAAGTACCGAGAATTAACACGAATACGGGGTTTTCAAGGAGAATACCTTTAAATAAAATTGACATATTATTATCTTTTTTCATTTCAAGCATCTCCTTTCAAAATATTTAAAGCAACGAAGATTTTTCCGATTGCTCTCTTGTAACCGTCAGTTGTGACAGTTGCACCGCTGATTGCATCAATTTCTGAATAATCCTTTTCTGTCTTACCGTTGAACTGGTTATAGAAATCAGGATTTGCACATTCAGAGCCGATGCCGTCACTTTCTTTCTGTGAGGTTGTCTCACAAGCGATTATTTCGCCATCAGCAGTAACTGAAGCGGTGATATAAATATATTCACCCGACGGCTGACCGTAGCTGTCGCCCCATTTGCCGTATCCCGAAGCACGAAGCTCGAATAAATAGTTACCGCTGTTTGTTTTATATGCCTTCAAAACGTTGTTTGGCATATTTTCATATTTAGTTAAATCTATTTCTTCCTTTGTTGATTCTGCAACGATTTTTGCAGAGCTTTGAGCAATTGCTTTTTCAGCGTCAGTTGCTGATGAAATCACGTTGCCGTCTTTATCGGTTGCAACAAAACTTTCACCGATTACAAACACAAAGCCCGTAGCGTTATTTGCAGTGTAAACCGCTGAAACACCTGAAAGTTTTTCAACCATAAACCACTTTGAGAATTTACCTTCTGCCTGCGGTAACGCGGTATTCAAAGCATCAACGATTTTTTCATCTTCACCGCGAAGGTCAACTGAACCGCCGTTTAAAATCACAAATGCATTAAGCGCATCTTTAACAGCAGTTTTATATCCCATTGTTGTCTTTGTTGCACCTGCAACGGTTGCAACATCACCAATTGTGTCAAGATTTGTGCCAATTACTTTGTCACCATAAGTTTTTTCTTCGCCAAGAGTTTCACCGCTTGAAAGACAGGTTGCACCAACCACGTTACCTTCAGCGTCAACGCCGCACATAATCACCATTCCCGATGAATAACCCGTGACTTCCATCTGGAAAACATATCCGCCGTTTTTCTCGGAATAAGCGCCCGTAATACTGTCAGGCAACTCGTATTGAGCGACGTCAATCGCCTCAAAGCCTTCACCGTTTGGATAAACCACAAGCAAAGCGTCGTTTGCGGCAGCGGCTTCGTTTTCGCTGATTGTGGGAGCAGTAAAATAATTTGTAACTGCCATCAATGCTGAAACTACTGCGCAAATCAGGGTAAGAGCGATAATACTTTTTAAATATTTCTTAATCATTCTTCTTACCTCCAAACACTTTATAAGCAGTAAGTCTGTCAATGTATGGGTCGAGAATATTCATAAGTAAAATTGCGAAGGAAACGCCCTCAGGGTATTGTCCCCATTCACGAATAAGCACGGTAATAAGTCCTGCGCCAACACCGAAAACGATTTTGCCCTTTGGTGTTGACGGGGAAGTAACGTAATCAGTTGCCATAAAAATAGCACCGATGAAAAGACCGCCCGAAAGGATATAAGCAGTTGCAACCTCAAGGTTGAAATCATTGAGAGCAAGACTGCAAACAAAAACGGTAGCGATAAAACTTAACGGAATGTGAACTGTAATAACCTTTCTTGCCACAAGATAAATGCCGCCGAGCAAAAGTGCCGCTACACAAGTTTCACCGATTGCACCGCCGTTTTTACCGAGGAATAAATCCATAAGATTTGGCACTTGATTTTCAGCCAACTGAACGAGAGGCGTAGCCCCCGCAGTTGCATCAACGTCTGTTGGGAAAGCCGCCTTTGCCAACGAGCCAAAGGAAACGAGCATAAACACACGGCCTGCGATTGCAGGGTTAACAAGGTTTCTTCCCAATCCGCCGAAGAAGCACTTTACGATTATAATTGCGAAAAGTGAACCGATTGCACATTGCCAAAGAGGAACGTTTGCAGGTAAATTAAGCGCCAAAAGCAAGCCTGTAAGCGCCGCGCTCAAATCTGTAATTGTTTGGTCCTTTTTAATTATTCTGTTAAATGCATATTCACCCAGAACTGCCGTTGCAACACAAACAACGATGACCTCAAGTGAACGTGAGCCGAAAATTGCAATACCTGCAATCGTCGTAGGCAAAAGACCGATAATCACGTCAAGCATAATCTGTTGCGTTGTCTTTTGAGTGTGAATATGAGGAGATGAGGATATGTGAAGCTTTAATTCCATTATTTATTCTCCTCCTTTTTCTGTGATTCCTTTAAAAACTGCTTTGCGAGAATATTCGTCTGAGTCAAAGGTCTGTTTGACGGGCAAACGAATGAACAGCTTCCGCAATGCATACAAATGTTGATGCCAAGTCGCTTGAGTGCGTCAGCATCTCTGTTTTCATAAGCATCTGCAACAAGTGCAGGATAAATTCCGAACGGACAATGGTTTGTACAGTTACCGCAACGGATACAAGCAACTGTTTTTGGAAATCTTGCTTCTTTTTCACTTAAAGCAACGATAGCATTTGTCTGCTTAAGGATTGGAAGGCTTGTACGAGGTACCGTAATACCCATCATCGGTCCGCCGTAAAGAATTTTGTCGGGGTTAGCAATAAAGCCCTTGCAAAGATTGAAAACCTCTTTGATTGGCGTACCAACGGCAACGATAACGTTCTGCGGTTTTCTAACAGCACCGCCCTCAACAGTAACGCATCTTTCAACAAGTGGCATACCAGTTTTCACATAACGACCGATTTCAGCCATTGTTGAGCTGTTGCACACAATTGAGCCGACCGAAATCGGAAGCTCACCTTCCATAACGCGTTTGCCCGTCGTGTGATAAATCAGCACTTTTTCACCGCCCTGAGGGTAAATGCTTTTAAGCACCTTAACCGTAACCTTAGGGTCTCTTGATGCAATCTCTTTCATTTTTTCAATTGCAGCCTTTTTATTGTTTTCAATGCCGATTATAATTTTGTTTATTCCGAGATATTTTTCAACCAGCCCGATTGCGAATTCAATATCGTCAGCACGTTTTACCATTGTATAAGAGTCACTGGTAATATAAGGCTCACATTCAGCACCGTTGATAATAAGCTCCTGTATTTTGGAAGTGTCGTCAACTGAAAATTTTGCGTGTGTCGGGAAACCTGCACCGCCGAGACCGACAATTCCGCTTTCTTTAAGTGCATTGAGAAAATCTTCCTTTGAATTGATTTCCACAGGCTTTACAGACTCGTCAACCGTCATAAGTCCGTCAGATTCAATCACGATTGCAGGAACAACGTCGCCCGTTGACAAGAGAAACTCGTCAATGCTTTTTACCACACCTGAAACACTTGAGTGAATCGGCACTGAAATAAATCCGCTTGCCTCAGCAACCTTTGTACCCACACAAACCTTGTCGCCAACCTTTACGATTGGGGTTGAGGGTCTGCCGATGTGCATAGCCATTGGTAAAGTAATCGTTTTCGGTGGCGCCATTTTCACAGCGGGCATTTCAGCCGTATGCTTTCTGTGAGGCACCTTTACACCATTAAGAGAAAAAGCCATTTTGCACTACCTTTCTATCTAAAAAGATTGTTAATTTTTTGTCTATTTTCCTTTATTTATCAAGGGTTGTGACGTTTTTTTGCACACACATTAACTATAACTGAAAATGCGTATTTTGTCAACAATTTGAGCTTATTTTTACCACTCCTTATTCTGCCACAATTACCTTTTTATGTGTTTTATTTTTCGCCTTTTAGGAATAAAACAACAAATCGTCGTTTGCCTTGACAAAACGCGGTTTTTTGATTAAAATGATATATTGTTAAAATATTTTTGAAAACTTGAATGGTGATAGAAATGAACAAGGTTTTCGTCCCGAAGGGATATGAAGCAAAACTTAACAGATATGACACTCAAAGAGCTATTGATATTATCAAGCAGCTTTTTCAACAGGGCTTTTGCAAGGCTCTTTCTTTAAAAAGAGTTTCTGCACCGCTTTTTGTAAATTGCAGTTCAGGTCTTAACGATAATCTCAGTGGCACGGAACGTCCTGTCAAGTTTGACGTCCCCGCAATTGACGGTGATGCCGAAATCGTCCATTCTCTTGCTAAATGGAAGCGATTGGCTCTTAAAAGATATGATTTCTGGATGCACGAAGGTCTTCTTACTGATATGAATGCAATCCGCCGCGACGAAGAACTTGACAATATTCACTCAATTTACGTTGACCAATGGGACTGGGAAAAGGTTATTGAGGACCGTGACCGCACACCTGAATATCTTTGCGAAACCGTTCAGAAAATCGTCAACACAATTTATGACGTCAACGTGCTTCTTAAAGATAAATTCCCACAGCTTGATACTGAAATCAAAAAAGAGGTTACATTTATTACTTCTCAGGAACTTGAAGATTTATATCCAGACCTTACCCCTGAAGAACGTGAATTTGAATATGCAAAAGAGCATAAGACAATTTTCATTATGCAGATTGGCGGAAAACTGAAATCAGGTAAGCCACACGGCAACCGTGCACCTGACTATGACGACTGGTCACTTAACGGTGATATTATTTTTTGGGACAACGTGAGAAACGCGCCGATTGAGATTTCATCAATGGGTATCCGAGTAAATGCCGAAGTCCTTGACCGTCAGTTAAGCCTTGCAGGTTGTGACGACAGACGTGAACTTTCATTCCACAAAATGCTTCTCAACGACCAGTTACCTCTCACAATCGGCGGCGGCATCGGTCAGTCAAGACTTTGTATGTTGCTTATGGGCTGTGCTCACATCGGTGAAGTACAATGCTCGCTTTGGGACGACGAAACCGTAAGAATCTGCAAAGAAAATCATATAAGATTGTTATAAAAACAACCCTCGACTCAAACAAGTCGAGGGTTTATTTTTATTTGCTATTTGATTTTTTTATTACCTTTTTTTACAGCCTTATCTAAATTTTCATCAAAAGTACCTTTTTCTTTTTTCATCTTTGCGTAATCTTCATATAACTCAGCATTATATGTTCCATCGTCATAGTTTTTGTCTGCGGTACAGAGAAAATCCGGATAACTGCTTTCTATGTCAGGTGGAATTTGATTCTCATAAGCATCAAGGTAAGTCTGATAAATTTTTGATTCCTCAATATTGCTTTCATCAATACCTGCTTCAAGCTCAATTGTTCCGTTAGTTCCTCCGCCAGTCATAGTTCCGTCAGCATGTGCAAGTCCTGTGAAAATATAATATTTTCCTTGTTCAGGCATAATATCCTTTTCTAACAACAAAATACAACTGCGGCTTTCAACGATTCCACCCACTTTATAGAATGAAAACTCGTTGCCTTCTTCAAGTTCACCTTTGATACTTGCAACAATTTTTACCTGACATTCTGTAAAAGGCAATTGATAGTAACTGACAATTTCAGGAAAATCACGGCTCGATTTTTCTGTATGATAATCATGAATTTCCTGAACATAGCCAACAAAAACATAATCCGATACTCCTACAACTTCACGAGGGTCACCTAAATTTACAGTAGTATCTCCTGACATCATATATTGTATTTCTGTGGGGATATAGTTTTTCCAAGCTACATATCCACCAAGCAAAGTCACAACAAGCGCTATACATATCACACTTAAAATCTTTTTTGTATGCTTTTTCATAATTAACCTCCTAACAATAGTTAAAAGTCTGCGTAAGCTTCTTGAACAGATGCTTTATCGTCTAATCCTATAAAAGTACTATACGGCAATGCACCTTGTTGCATGATATTACCCAACTTTTCTTCAGCATCCTTTGCTCGATTATGTCCCAAGCCTAAAGCATGACCGAGCTCATGCATAACTGTTTTTTGCCTTTGCAAGTCGTTTTGTAAATCCCCCATTGTATCTTTATAAAAATAAATTGAACTTGCATATTTCGCATTCTCCCCAAGCGCCAAAATATTGCTTGTGTATGTTCGCGCAAGCGCACCTTTTCCGGTTGGGTCTGTATCCAAATCTCTAATCTTCACATCTTCTACTATATTCCATGCATCAGGTCTAAAAACATCATCACCAATATAATCATTCCACGCATTTGCAGCTTTCTGCACCATAGAAGAATATTGACTAGAACAGTCCCAATCACAATGCCCACCAATATCTACCAAATTCCAATCATTTAGTTCGATTGACCTATCATATGATTCAAAAACCCACAATTGACCTGTATATTCTTCTATGCTAGTACCTAAATCGTACTGTGCCAAACCTGCACCTTCTAATTGACTGTTATTACAATCAATCACTCTCCAGTTTTGATTATCAAAACTCATTTTACTTACCAAACAAGCACATTGGTATTCTTCAAAACTTAACATTAAAAATTGTGCACTTTGTGGTACAGAAGCTCCATCAGACAAGTATTTTAAAACAATCTTTGCACCATTCGTATCATTATCATTTTCTAAAGATAGATAATAGTTACTATTTATCTCGGAACGAATACAATAGTAGCTATTACTAAGTCTATATATGCCCCATTGCTGAGATACATCTTCTGTTGCTTCATATATTCTTACTTGTTTATTATTTGCAACGCTACCATCAGGCACAGTGATATATTTACCATTTCCAACATTTCTTATGTAAACACATGAATAATCCCAACCATCTGTATCAGCACCATAAGCAGAGGCTACTAAAGAAAAACAATTTAATGAAAAATAGATATTACAATACAAAGTGATATAAATATATTTAAAGCATTACATTTTTTATTTTCATAACAAATTACAAATCCTTTCTTTATACAAATTATGAATCCCTAAATAAAAAGAATTTGCACATTGGAATCGCCCTCTCATAATCAAAATCGTTATATCTCGTTACACTAGTATAAGTCGTAATAAATAAACTAATTGTGACTATGAAAAGACTAATTCTTGATTTTTCTACGTTTTGCATAAGCGCAAATTGGATTTTCTGTAAAAATCCAACAACTTATTTCAATTTTAATATATCATTTTTTCTTTTGTTTGTCTATGTTACTCGGAGCATATTGAGTCTTTCGGGATTTTTTATATGTAGTGCTGCTTCACGAAGTGACCATCTTATTATAGGCGGTCGTTTTTTTGTAGAGGTAAGAGTTTGACAACGTTTTTAAGTATCTTTTCAGGATTATTTACTCGCATCATAAGTACCTGCGAGCATATGTTCTTTCTTTGCATCTTCAAGTTTTTGCAAGGCGCTTTCCCTTGTCTTTTTCAATTTTTTTATGCGTTTTATATTGCCATAACCCAAGAGAAAGAACTGAAAACCGCCGACCAACAAAAACAAACTTCCTGCCATACCTGACAAGCCGAAAATCTGCCACATTCCTCTTAACGTTTCCGTACTGTATCCGTTTATTACCCCGTTATTATAACTTTTAATATTGCTCATATTTTCAATAAACATTTCTTGGAACCGCAAACCTTGTGCATAAAAGCTGATTGCTATGCCTACAAAAACAGCAAGCATTACACAGGAAACCGTCAATACTTTTTTTGACCAGTCCAGCTCTTTTTCAAAACTTTTCTTCGTTTCCTCAACTCGTTGAAAATGCTGTGTGCGGGTTAAAAGCACAACTTTAGTGAGAGACTCCATATCGTCATCATAAATATGATTAAGATAATCTCTGTTCATCATCTGGGGCTCAACATCAACTGTATTATATTCAAAAATATCATTATAGCTTAATGAAATATCTTCCTTTTGTGAGTTTTTATTATTTTCGTCCATAAACAAATCCCCTTTATCGATTTGCGTCATAGGTACCTGCTTCCATATGTTCTTGTTTTCTAGCATCAAGTCTTTCCAATGCCATTTTCTTCAATTTTTTCAGTTTGAATATTCTCATTGCAAAGCCGATAATCATAAAAGGTACAATAATATTTACAAAGAAATTTATAATCATTGCTGCAAAGGTTGCTGTACCGCCGATTACTCCACCGCCTAAATTTTTAAGCATTTCTGAAATTATCGTAATAATCCACCAAAGCCCCAGTGTCATTACAATTGACATCAACTGCTCTTTTTTCTCTTTCTTATGATTATCAATAATTTCAGAATAGTCTTTTATATATTGAGAACGAGTGTAAAGCACATCATTTATAATACCGTTCATTTCCTGACCGAAAAATGCTTGTTGATATTCTTTGCCTTCAATAACGTCATCAAGCTCGGTTACTGTATTCTGGTCAAATATTGAGTTGTATTCATTGGAAATGTCTTTCTTTTCACTCATTATTTTCACCTATGCATCTACATTATATGTGCCAAATTCCATACAAAGATTTTTTCTGTCTTCAAGGTCCTTTAGTCGTTCGTTTTCTTTGTCTTTGATATTTTTATATCTTTTTAACATTGCCAAAAAAGGGAATGTTGGTATCAACGGAATAAGAAAATAAAAAATTGCTGTTTCTTGACCGAGATAAAAGTGTACTCGCCAGTTATAGCGAAGAATATTATTTCCTGAAAGAAACAAAAGAAATAGTACAACAACACAAATCACTGCCATTATTATCGCTATTGGAAAAACCTTTTTTATTTCTTTTTTCTCTTCTTCAAAATATGTTGTTATATCGTGATATTCTGCAAGATACTCTGAGCGAGTCATTCGTGGGACTTCTCGATACTCCGCCGAGTTTTCATAAGTCTTTTTCATATCCTCGCAACTCCGCTTTGTTTTGCAGCTTCCACAACTGCTTTTGCCACAGTTGTGCCCACTCTTTCGTCAAATGCCTTAGGGAGAATATAATCTTCGTTCAATTCTTCATCACTCACAAGTGAAGCAATAGCCTTTGCTGCCGCAATTTTCATTTCTTCGTTAATATCACTCGCTCTGCAATCAAGAGCTCCGCGGAATATGCCTGGGAATGCTAATACATTGTTGATTTGATTTGGATAATCACTTCGACCAGTACCCACAACCTTTGCGCCAGCATTTTTAGCCTTATCAGGCATAATTTCAGGCACAGGATTTGCCATTGGGAACACAATCGGCTCATTTGCCATTGTTTTTATCATTTCTTCTGTAACAACATTAGGTGCTGAAACACCGATAAAAATATCTGCGCCCTTTAATGCGTCTGTAAGTGTGCCTGTAATCTTATTTTTATTTGTAATCTCCGCCATTTTTGCCTGCGCAGAATTCATCCACTCCTCGCCAACACGAAGAATGCCCATTTTATCGCACATTATAATATTTCCCGCGCCCATTCTGTATATGAGCTTCGCAATTGCAATTCCAGCCGCACCTGCGCCGCTGAACACAACCGTGCAATCCGACAGCTTTTTATTCACAAGGCGAAGTGCATTCGTAACCGCCGCGCCAACGACAACGGCTGTGCCGTGCTGGTCATCGTGAAAAACGGGAATATCAAGTTTTTCTTTTAATTTTCTTTCAATTTCAAAGCAACGCGGAGCCGCAATATCTTCAAGATTTATTCCTCCGAAACTGCCGCCCAAAAGAGATATGCAATTCACTATTTCGTCAACGTCCTTGCTTCTCACACAAAGTGGAATGGCGTCAACTCCGCCAAATTCTTTAAAAAGGACGCATTTGCCCTCCATAACGGGCATACCGGCTTCAGCACCTATATCACCAAGTCCCAAAACCGCAGTACCATCAGTTACGACGGCAACGGTATTCCAGCGGCGAGTAAGCTCAAAAGATTTGTTGATATCTTTCTGAATTTCAAGACAAGGCTCGGCAACGCCGGGGGTATAAGCCAACGACAAAGACTCTTTATCGTTAGCCTTTGCCCTTGTTTTAATCTCAATTTTGCCTTGCCACTCATAATGAAGCTTTAAACTCTCTTTTGCGTAATCCATAGTGTATTTGCTCCTTAAAACGAATCTGTTCTGAGCAAAAATGTGTAGGGGCTGACAACTTGGCAGCCCGAACCGAATTAAAAGACAAACTGCAACGGGACGCCGAGGTCGTCGTCCCCTACATTGTAGGAATATACTCCTACAATTATGCCGTTATCATTACTTCTCAGAACTGCATTGATTTTACTGCCTTTCAAAATACTCGTCGTCGGCAATAAAATACGTTCGGATGAACCCATCCGTTGATACGAACACTATCTCCCCCGTTTGAGAGAGATAGTAAATTCTATCGTTATCATCTTCGTCTGTTTCGTACTTTGACTCAGAACGGGGGTTTTGTATCACCTCGTTCGCTTTGATGAGATATTCTTCAGCAGAATTGCATTTTACTGCTTCACCGTGCTCAAGAAAATGGTCCGTCAGTTTTTCAGGTGTACGAAACATTAAAATTTTTGCCATTAGTGTTCAACCCAATCTCTTGAGCGTTCAACCGCACGAAGCCAACCGCGATATCTCTTTTCGCGTTTTTCAATATCCATCTGTGGTTCGAAAACCTTATCAACTTCACGAATTTTTGCAATTTCTTCTGTGTCTTTCCAGAATCCTGTTGCAAGACCTGCAAGATATGCCGCGCCGATTGCAGTCGTTTCAACCATTTTCGGACGGTTAACTGCGGTTCTAATCATATCTGACTGAATTTGCATCATAATATCGCTGACAGATGCGCCGCCGTCAACACGAAGTTCTGAAAGCTCAATATCTGAATCCTGTTTCATAGCTTCAAGCAAATCCGTCATCTGATATGCAATTGCTTCAAGTACGCTTCGGCAAATATGAGCAGAATTAGCGCCGCGTGTAAGGCCCACAATAGTACCACGGGCATACATATCCCAATAAGGTGCGCCAAGACCCGTAAATGCAGGAACGAAATACACACCGTTTGCATTCGGAACACTTTCTGCCAACTCGTCACAGCGGCGAGCAGTTGGAATAAGCTGTAAATCGTCACGAAGCCACTTGATAACTGAACCCGCATTAAAAGCAGAGCCCTCAATTGCATAAGTAACCTTGTCACCGATACCCCAAGCAACGCCCGTAACCAGATTGTTCTTTGACTCAACTCTCTTGTCGCCTGTGTTCATAAGCAAGAAGCAACCCGTACCGTAAGTGTTTTTTGCCTGACCGCTTTCAAAACAGCCCTGTCCGAAAAGTGCGGCAGGCTGGTCACCGATTGCGCCTGAGATTGGCACACCTGCCAAATCTTCAATACCCATAACACTCTTTGCAACCGTTCCATAAATCTTGCTTGACGGTACTGCTTCTGGAAGCATTGCCATTGGAATTCCAATTTTTTCACAAAGATATTCATCCCAGCAAAGCTTATCAACATCAAAAATCATTGTTCTTGATGCGTTTGAATAGTCAGTAATATGTACGGCACCGCCCGTTAAGTTCCAGATAAGCCAGGTTTCAACCGTACCGAAAAGAAGCTGACCTTTTTCTGCCAACTCTCTTGCACCCTCAACATTGTCGAGAATCCATTTAATCTTTGTTGCGGAGAAATAAGCATCAACAACAAGTCCTGTGTGGTCCTTGATATATTGTGTAAGTTCTTCGTCAGCCTTGATTTTTTCGCACATATCAGCAGTTCTTCTGCACTGCCAAACAATTGCATTATAAATAGGCTTACCCGTGGATTTATCCCACACAATCGTTGTTTCACGTTGGTTTGTAATGCCTATTGCGGCGATATCCTCTGCTGTTGCCTTGCTTTCAGCCATTACTTCCATAACAGACTGTAACTGTGAAAAGAGAATTTCCATTGGATTGTGTTCAACCCAACCCGTGTGTGGATAAATCTGTGTAAACTCGTGCTGAGCTTTAAAACAGATATTACCCTTTTTGTCAAAAAGGATTGCGCGTGAGCTCGTTGTTCCCTGGTCAAGAGCTAATACGTATTTTTTCATAGTATAACACCTCGTATTTATAATAGATATTTTTCAACTAAATTTTTGCTTTTAGTCAAAAATTAACATTTTGATTAAAAATCCCTTTTATTTTAAAACTTGTTCTTGATGCGCTTTTACGCAAAGCCGACGGACAAGCCTTTTTCAAGGGCGCATATTCCACCTCATAAAAATCAAGCAGTTTGTAATAAGTCGGGGCTTTGTGTACAAAGGTTGCAAAGTTTCCGTAATCCGTCGCCCAAGCAGTTTCAGCCATTGCCGCAAGTCGAGGGTAGGTATAATATTGAAGCTGTTCAAAATTCTTGAGAAACTCTGCGTTTATACTTGCCTCAATCCCCTTTTTGTCACTGTCGGTTTTATAATCGCAGACACTTTTAAGCGTGTTGACGCCGTGAGGATAATTCAGACAATACTGTTTGGCACAATTCTCAATATTTTCAGGCGCTTTTGTCACAACGTTTATTTTTCTCGCCTGACAATATGCGACAAGTTCATCGTTTTCGGATTGTGTATAATAACTTTTCAAATCGCAATTGAGAGTGTTAAGTTTGTGAAACGCCATAAGCTGAATTGTCTTTTTCATTTCTTCCGCAGAAAGTTTTTTCTTGCCCATTGTGACTTTATATCCGCGATAAGAAAACTTTGGATAATCCGTAATTTGGGTATAAGGCAGTTTGCCCTCTGTCTGCAAAAGCATTTGTTTTAAGGTTTCAAGTCCGTAAAACAGACCCGTTTCGGTTTTTGCATTTATATAAACACGGCGATTTTCACATTTGAGGGTATAGCCTTCATCCCACTCAATTTTATCATCAAGAGTTAAGATAATTGATTTTTCCTCAAAGGTGTCTTCGTGTACTAATATTTTTTTATTGAAATTTCTTCTTACAAATTTAACAAAGTCCTCTGAAAAAGGAAACGGAGAAACGGTTGTTCCTGCGTGAAGCGTAAATCCTTTTTTGGCAGCATTTGTAAGAATTGATACGGGTTGAGGTATAATATTAAACATTTTTCAGTCCCCTAACCAATGAAAATTTCTATGTACAATTATTCTATCACAAAATCTTTTCAACTACAACATAAAATAGTATATATTTTCTCTTGAAATTACTGATTTAATATAGTATAATTACCTAGTAAACGATTGAAACCTTAATTCAGTCGTGTGCCGTGTGGGTCCTGTGCGGCGGGGCGCTGTGAACCATGTCAGGCGGGGAACCGAGCAGCATTAAGCGGTTTGCACCGGGCGCCACAGTCTGCCTGCACGACACATGACTGAGTCAAGGTTTCATTTTTTAATAGGAGGTATTTTTATGTATCGTGCTTTTTATCGAAAATACAGACCGTCAACATTTACTGACGTTGTAGGTCAACAGCACATTACAACAACACTTGAAAATGCCGTAAAATCAGGTAAGACCAGTCACGCTTATCTTTTTACGGGCTCTCGCGGTACGGGTAAAACCTCCTGTGCAAAAATTCTTTCAAAGGCTGTTAACTGTCTTAATGCAGTTGACGGAAATCCTTGTAACGAATGTGAAATCTGTCGCGGTATTGATAACGGTTCAATTCTTGATATTATCGAAATTGACGCCGCTTCAAACAACGGTGTTGACAATATCCGTGATTTGAGAGAAGAAGCTAACTTTACTCCTGCAAACGCTAAATACAGAGTATATATCATCGACGAGGTGCACATGCTCTCAATCGGTGCTTTTAACGCGCTTCTCAAAACACTTGAAGAACCGCCTGCTCACGTTATTTTCATACTCGCAACTACTGAAGTACACAAATTGCCTTCAACAATTCTTTCTCGTTGCCAAAGATTTGATTTTAAGCGAATTCCGCCTGAAGCAATTGCAGAAAGGCTGAAAGAAGTTGCGGCTAAAGAAAATCTCACACTTTCTGATGACGGCGCAATGCTTATTGCAAGAATTGCCGACGGTGCAATGCGTGATGCTTTATCCCTTCTTGACCGTTGTTCTTCCGTTGAAGGTGTCATCGACTCTGCCGCCGTTGCATCAAGTGCAGGTCTTGCAGGTCGTGAATATATTTTTGAGCTTTGCGACTGCATCATCGAAAAAGACGCCGCAAAGGCACTTGAAATCGTCAACCGACTTTATAACGACTCCTGCGATATGGAAAGACTCGTTATTGAGCTTACAAGCCATTTCAGAAACCTTATGGTTTCAAAGGCAGTTAAGAATTTTGAAGCAATGATAATCTGCTCTCAAGGTGAAATTGATATTATCCGTCAGCAGAGTGAAAAAACTACGCTTGCCACAATTATGTCGTGCATTGACGTGCTTACTACATCTGCATCATCAATGAAGCAGGGCGCAAACAGAAGAACGAGCGCTGAGCTTTGTATCATAAAACTTTGCACACCAAGTCTTGACGCTGACACAAACGCAATACTCCGCAGACTCAGTGAGCTTGAAAACGCAATAAAGTCAGGTTCAATTAAGGTTGAAGCAAAGCCCGCACCCGTTGTTACAGAGAAAAAGGCAGAAGCCCCTGTTTTGAAAGAAACAGTCGTTGAAGAAGCCTTGAAAACGGAGGCGGTTTCCGATTCCAAACCCGAACCTATTGCGAAAGAAGCACCGCCCGTAAAGGAAGAAAAAGCCGTGCAACAGCCACAGTCTTCAGGGACGGTTCCTTTTGACCGCTGGCCTGAGGTGCTTGAAAAAATCTTCTCTAACGACAAGAGTCTTATTGTGATGCTTTCGGGTTCAAGCGCATTCGTGCATCAGGATAAATATTTGTTAATAAAAGGCTCACCCGTTCTTGAAATGTATCTCAAAACAGGTGAATACTCAAAAATCATAAAACAAGCCGTTGCTCAGGTAACGGGCAAAAACTATACCCTTGCTGTTTATAACAACAAGCAGGAAGAAGCACCTAAAAATCCGCTTTCAGACCTTGTTGCAAAGGCTAAAAGTTTAGGTGTAAATATTGAGGAGGACTAAAAAATGAAAGCAAGAATTCCTAACCAAGGCGGTCAGGCAAATATGATGAAACGTCTTCAGCAGATGCAGGACGATATGGCTCGTGTTCAGAAAGAATGTGAAGAAGCTGAATACAATGCATCAGCCGGTGGCGGTGCTATTGACGTTTCCGTTAACGGTAAGCATCAGTTAGTTTCTGTTAAAATCCAGCCCGACGTTGTTGACCCTGAAGACGTTGAAATGCTTGAGGATTTACTTATTGCCGCTGTTAACGAGGCTATGAGAAAAGCTGACGAAACAATGGAAAGAGAAATGGGCAAAATCACAGGCGGAATGAACATCCCGGGTCTTGGATTTTAAGTTTTAACCAATAATATTGGAGTATAATTTATGGCAATCGTATCACTTGAAAAGTTGATAGAAGAATTCAGAAAAATGCCCTCTGTCGGTGTAAAATCGGCGGAGAGATTGGCTTATTATATTCTCGGTCTTGACGATGAGGGTACTAAAAGCCTGACTGAAGCCATAAATAATGCACACAACAATATACACACCTGCAACATCTGTTGCAACCTTACCGAAGGGGAAAAATGTACTATTTGCAGTAACCCAAAACGTGATAATTCCATAATCTGTGTGGTGGAAAACCCAAGAGACGTTACTGCTTTTGAACGCACTCACGAATATAAAGGTACTTATCACGTATTGCACGGGGTAATTTCCCCAATGAACAGCATTGGCCCTGATAACATTCGTATCAAAGAGCTTCTCAGCCGTATGGCAGACGACTCCGTCAACGAAGTTATTATGGCAACAAACCCAACTGCCGAGGGTGAAGCAACCGCAATGTATATTGCACGGCTTCTTAAACCTATGGGAATTAAGGTGAGCAGACTTGCTTACGGTATCCCCGTGGGCAGTGACCTTGAATATGCAGACGAGGTAACACTTTCCAGAGCACTTCAAGGCAGAAATCTGTTATAATCGGTAATAAGCGGTCTTGACCAACTGTTAAAAGCCCAAGTTAACCGCTGAGAATTGTGACCAAGATTTAAGAGGTGATTACAAAATCATGGCAGAGAAAAACCCTAACACTACAATTGCACAAAACAAAAAAGCTCTGCATGATTATTTCGTATTAGAGTCTTTTGAAGCGGGTATTGAGCTTGTTGGTACTGAGGTAAAATCTTTAAGACAGGGCAAATGTAACCTTAAAGATGCCTGGTGCAGTATCGTTGAAGGTGAATTATTCGTCAACGGTATGCATATAAGCCCTTATGACCACGGTAATATCTTCAACCGCGACCCAATGAGAGTCCGTAAACTTCTTATGCACAAAAAAGAGATTATGCGGCTTCTTGGCACAACAAAGCAGGACGGTTTAACTCTTATTCCTATATCAGTTTACTTCAAAAAAGGCAGAGCGAAGGTACAAGTCGGGCTTTGTAAAGGTAAAAAACTTTACGACAAGCGTGACGTTGCCGCTAAAAAAGAAGCTGAACGCAATATTGAACGTTCGATGAAGGAAAGAATGAGATAAATATGAACAGAAATTGTGTTCAATGCGGCAGGGAGTTTAATCTTTCTGACTCGGAAATTGAATTTTATAATTCCAAAGGTCTAGATTTGCCGAAAAGATGCAAGGCTTGTCGGGATAAAAACAAAAATTCAAACGGGGAATATAGGAATTACACAACAACTCTTCCCCTAACTTTTCGTGACGTTTCTATTTCGGCTATTCTTTTTGCTGGGATTTTTATAACTATAATGAGTGTGTCTGCTAACGGTGGATTTACGTTACCTACCGTACTTCTTGATTTAATAGCACTTATTGTAATTTTCTGTCTTGCGAAAATCAAAAGACGTATTGACGTCCAAGAATTTGACACCTCTGACTATCCGCACACTTTTTATGATACAGAGTCAATGACCGAGCATTATATAAAGCACGGAAAACAAACGAATTGCAAAAATATGGAAGAATATCTTTGCAAGGCAAACGCCGTTATCGATAGTAAAACGACTATTTCAAAAATCCAGAAAGAAGACGGTGATACTGCATATTTCAACACTCACACAAATGAATTTGTTGTGGTTGCAAAGGCAGGATATATCCGCACATATTTCATCGCTTCATTGTCATACTATAATAAGCAATAATATGGGGATGAAAGGATTTCGACGGGGATTTTGAACTGCGATAAGCGAGTAGTGGAGTCTGCCCACTATAAAACGGACGGTTTATCAAAAATAAACGACAAAAACGAAAAAGTACTTCTTGCTGCTTAATTAGCGGCGAGCATTCCCCCGAAAGAACTGCGGCTCGGTCAGGAGTGTCATTTAGCAGTAAATGTGAACGGATAACTGCTCTGTAGTCCGACACACATCACAGAGCTACCGAAAGGAATGCCTGTTTGTCGGCTGTCCCGTAGGGAATGATAATAGATAAACTACACTCGTAGAAAGTTTCAGGAATAGATTTTCGGACGCGAGTTCGACTCTCGCCATCTCCACCAGTGGCAAGCTGCCACACCCAATTCGCCCAAATTCGTGCAAATCTAAAGTTTGTACCACGGGACGCGAGTTCGGGTGTTGTGCGGTATGCTCCACCAAAAAAACACCCTCATTGTATCACAATGAGGGTGTTTTGAATGATATTGGTTTGCTGTTTAATTAGAAATCGCAGTTTTTAGGTGTTCTGCAATAAGGAATTACGTCACGGATGTTTTCCATACCTGTAACATAAATGAGAAGTCTTTCAAAGCCCATACCAAAACCTGAATGTGTGCATCCGCCGTATTTACGAAGATTGCAATACCAATCAAGTGAGTCAGGTGCGATGCCCAATTCATTCATACGACCGATAAGACGGTCATATCTCGTTTCTCTCTGACTGCCGCCCATCAATTCACCTGCATCAGGCACAAGAAGGTCAACTGCCGCAACAGTTTTGCCGTCGTCATTCTGATACATATAGAACGCTTTGAATTCCTTTGGCCAGTCATAAACGAAAACAGGCGCATTGAATTTTTTCTCTGTAAGATATTTTTCGTGCTCGCGAGCAAGGTCTTCATCGTATTCCGGCTTGAACTTGAAGTTTTCAGTAGCATCGGCTTCTTTAAGGATTGTAATTGCATCTTTAAACGGAAGTCTTACGATTTCAGATTCAATAAGTTTTGTCATTCTCTCGCGAAGGTTAATTCCGTTGAATTTTTCAAGGAATTCAAGCTCCGCAGGGCAACGGTCCATAATCGTCTTAAGAATTGATTTAAGGAAATCCTCCTCAATATTCATAAGGTCGAACAAATCTGCAAAAGCAACCTCAGGTTCAATCATCCAGAATTCTGCCGCATGAGTTCTTGTGTTAGAATTTTCTGCTCTGAACGTTGGTCCAAAAGTATAAATCTTGCTGAATGCAAGAGCAAACGTCTCGCCTTCCAACTGACCCGTAACTGCAAGTGAAGAATGTTTACCGAAGAAATCTTCAGAATAATCCTTCTTATCATTATCAAGCGGGTCATAAGTTGTAACAGTAAACGTGTTACCTGCACCCTCAGCGTCGTTTGACGTGAGAAGTGGTGTATGCACGTAAACGTATCCGTTATTCTGGAAATATTCGTGGATTGCCATTGAAGCCACGCTTCTAACCTTGAACACAGCCTGAAAAAGTCTTGTTCTTGGACGAAGATATGCATTTTCTCTCAAAAACTCAAGAGTGTGTCTCTTTGGCTGAATGGGATAATCCTCATCACATTCACCCTTAATTTCAACATTGATTGGTGAAATTTCGATTGAGCCGTTGTTTTCGTTAACAACAACCTTACCCTCAACCTCAATACAGCAACCAACCTTAACTGTATTTACAAGGCCTTGAAATTCAGGTGATGCACTGTCATAAACCACCTGAAGCACGTTGAAAATTGTGCCATCATAAAAGTCGATGAAGCCCATATTCTTCTGTTTTCTGTGGTTTCTTACCCAACCGTTGAGCTTAACAACTTTTCCGATGTATTCTTCTTTGTTATTAAACAAATCACAAATATACATTTCAATTCTCCTTTAGCTTATTTGCGTTTACCGAATAATTATACTATTCTTTATTATAAAAATCAAGACAAAGAAAAAGGATTAAGAAAAATATTAAATATTTTTATCTTTTTTGCCTATCACACGGTTGTAATTTCTTGGAAAAGATATATAAAGAAAACGGCAGAGATTTTAATCTCCGCCGTTAATTTATTTTATGGGATTAAAGAACGATTAACAAAATACCGATGATAATTGCAATTGCGATAAGCAATGCCATCCATAAGCTATATGTACTTTCGTGTTCTTCAACTGTTGTAGGAGCACTTGACTGACTGCCGTTTGACTGGTTTGAGCTTGTGTTGCCTGTGCTTGTTGATGGTGTTGAAGGAGTTGATGGAGTTGATGGAGTTGATGAATCAGTACTTGGTGTGTCTGATGTGTCACCACCAAGGTCTTCTTCCTCTTCTTCCTCTTCTTCAACTGCCGGAGTATCTGAAGAACCGCCGAGGAGTCCGCCGAGAAGGTCACCAACACCGCCGAGCATACCGCCGATATCACCGATACCGCCTAAAACACCGCCAAGGTCAATTCCGCCCAAAATGCCGCCGATGTCAACTCCGCTGTCGCCGCCTTCACCGCCAAGACTACCGAGAATGCTTTCAATACCGCCTGTGATTGCGCCGAGAACATTGTCGAAGTCAAAGTCAGGAAGAAGACTGCTTGAGCTGTCGTCGTCATTTTCGCTGTCAAGATGTTCCTGATATGTCATAAGTTCAGGAATATCTGTATCATAATATAAGAACTGTGGATATTCAGCACTTGTACGAACTGTGTACTGACTGTCAGCAGTAAGAAGCCAGATATAGAAATCGCCTGTGCCGTCTTCACTGTCGTAAGCAATGTGGCCCAAGTTCTTGATGAACCAAGTCTGGTCAGGATGCCAACAAGTTGAAGCGTCAATCACACGGTCAGGTGAAATTCTGTTATAGCCATCGTTAATTGCCTGAATATAGTTGTTGTTATCAACACTGTCGTCGAGAGTTTTTTCCATATCAGCAACAGTAGCGAAAGCACTGGTGTTCTTTGTTTCAATTACGCCGTCACTGTTCATATTTGCAGACGGTGTTACAGGAGCAATGTATCTGTTATAGTTTGAAACATTGTAATAGTTCATACCAAAGAACATTGCAGCGTTGAGTCTCATTTCAGTACCTGAAAGTACTGTCTTATAACTATTAACAATGTTTTTAAGTGTTGAGCCTGCACCAGGAATCATATAGTCAACTGCATCTTCATAATAATCCTGTGGAATAAGCACCCAGAAAGATGGAATATTAGCAAATACAGGACCAATAATCTTCTTATAAATCTGTGCCTTACCCTGAGTCATAATGTCATTTGCCATCAATGCCAACTGTTCAAAAAGAACGCTGTAAGGAAGAAGTGCTTCGTATTCAGGGTTACCTGAAATTTCCTGTACGATAAGCTCTGCAAGAGCCGCACCGTCAATGTTAACGTTACCCGTAAACAACTGACCCATCATTTCAAGGCCGTTGAAAGCAGAGTTTGACATAACAAGATTTTCAATTCCACTGCTAGCAAGCGGATATCTTGAAAGATAGATATTTACAATCGCACCGCCCATGCTTTCAGCACAGATTGAAACCTTGCTGTGACCTGACTTTGCTTTAACTTCTTCAATGAAAGTGTTAAGTTGGTCAGCAATGTCAAATGGGTTTGCAGTCCAGTCGTATGTAAAGAAATATGAATGGTTTTCACCTAATTCTTCATAAGCCATTTCAGCAAGAACTTTTTCAGAACCTGAAATATCTGTTGTTTCTTCTGTCAATGCTTCGTAAGGTGTAGCCTCAGCAGGCTTCTTTACAGTAACTGTTGTTGTTCTTCCGGCATTTGTATCATACATTACAGGCTTGAAAATTGTTGTAACTGCAGTTGCAGCAGCATTAACAAACGTATCAATATCCTGTGTAATAAGATAAGATGCAAGGTCAGGAATAACCGGCAAAATACCATTGATGATATTCTCTGTTGAGAAAATTTCGTTGCCATCGCCATCATAGAGTGTTTCACCAATGCCACGAACCTGAATAACTGGTGCGTGTTCGCAATGTTCCTCGACAACACCGCCTATAATGTCATCAAGACTAAGAGCGAATGTTGGAACAGCCAATGATAAAACCATTACTAATGAAAGGAAAAGGCTGATTAAAACTTTTGTTCTTCTCATAAAATCCCTCCGTTATAATATAACTAGAAGTATTTTATCACACTTTTTTCCATTTTACAACATATTTTTAATAAAAAATACTTTTTATTAGTTTCGCAGATTTTTGAGGCGAGTATTGCCATTCGTCTATATGGTCTTCATTACAATAATATTTCAGCTCTGTCGGAGTATTTTTATCAGAAAAGCACTCGACGATAGCCAGTTTTATTTTCATTCTTTCGGGGTTTATGCTTTTTATATAAACACTTGCAAGGTCACCGACGTTTACGTCAGGGGTATATTCGGCAAGTCCTGCAAGATTGGGTGTCAATTCAATAAAAATTCCGTAATTTTCAATTGAACGGACAACTCCGCCAACAGTCTGCCCTGCCTTGAAATTATCTGCATTTTCTTCCCACGTGCCCAGCAATTCTCTTAGAGTCAAAGTCACTCTGCCAAGCTCGTCAACACTTTTTACAACGGATTTAATTTTTGTGTTGGTCCTGAAACGCACGTCCGGGTGAGGTATTCTTGACACGGAAATACTGTCAATTGGCAAAAGAGCAGAAATTCCGCATCCTATATCACAAAAAGCGCCGAAACTTTCGTTGTGAGTAACTTTTGCATCGATTACGTCGCCTGATTTTAAATGTTTTATGTAGTTTTCAGCACATTCCTCCTGCACGGCACGACGGCTGAGGATTGCGGTTTTACTGCCGTTTTCGTCCTCGCTGAAGGAAATAATTTTAAAGCATACGGGCTTGTTAACCCTTGAAATTATTGCAATATCACGAACTTCGCCCTCGCTTATTCCCACGGCACATTCTTCGCGGGGGATTATACCCTCCATCACACCTAAATCCACGTGCAGATTGTGGTCACGGTCACAAAGCATTGCTCTCGCCTCAAGTATTCTGCCTTCCAAAAAACTTTCTCTGAGGCTGTTTATTGTTTCCATCGCTTTTTTATTGGTCTTGCTCTCAAAAATTGTCCCTTCCGGGTAGTATTTTTTCATATTTATCACCTTTATTTTGAAATTACTATATAGATATGAGACAAATATTTGATTAAGAATAAAAAATAGGTATTTTATTTTAACGAATTCTATGCTATTATATAATGTAATATATTTTGAGGTAATTTTTATGGACATCAGAGTAAACGATATTCTTGAAATGAAAAAAGCGCACCCCTGCGGTGAAAAGAAATTTTTAGTGCTTCGTGCAGGAATGGATTTTCGCATCCGTTGTGTAAAATGTGACCGTGAGGTTATGGTGCCAAGACTTAAAATTGAAAAGAATATTAAAAAAGTTTTGAGAGATGGAGAAATAGTAAATGTTTGATAAATTATTGGGAATTGAACAGAGATTTGAAAACGTCAACGAGCAGCTTTGCGACCCCGCAACTGTCAGCGACCAACAGTTATACACAAAGTTGATGAAAGAGTTGAAGCAACTCACTCCTATCGTCGAAAAATTCCGTGAATACAAAAAGCACAAAGACACCTTTGAGGAGTCAAAAATGCTTCTTGACGAGGGTGGAATGGACAAGGATTTCAAGGAAATGGTGCAGGAGGAATTTGAAACTGCAAAAGAAATGCTTGAAGCCACTTGGGAAGAATTAAAAATACTTCTTCTCCCCCGCGACCCGAATGATGACAAAAACGTTATTATTGAAATCCGCGGCGGTGCAGGTGGTGAAGAGGCTGCGCTCTTTGCAAACTCACTCTTCAGAATGTACACAATGTATGCTGAAGCGCGTGGTTGGAAAATGGAAATCCTTTCAGAAAACCCCACAGAATTAGGTGGCTACAAGGAAGTTATTTTCTCTGTTGACGGTGACGGTGCTTATTCACGTTTTAAATTTGAAAGCGGTGTTCACAGAGTTCAGCGTGTTCCCGAAACTGAAAGTCAGGGACGAATACAGACCTCAACCGTTACTGTTGCTGTTCTTCCTGAAGCGGAAGACGTTGACTTTGAATTGAACCCTGCAGATTTACAGATTGACGTGTTCCGTTCAAGTGGTGCAGGTGGACAAAAAGTTAACAAGACTTCATCCGCAATCCGTGTTACTCACTTACCTACTGGTATGGTTGTTGAGTGTCAGGACGAGAGAAGTCAGCACAAAAATAAAGATAAGGCATTAAAGGTTCTTCGTTCAAGACTTCTTGAAATTGAACAGGCAAAGCACGATGCTGAAATTGCAGGTCAGAGAAAGAGTCAGGTTGGCACTGGTGACAGAAGTGAAAGAATAAGAACTTACAACTTCCCACAAGGTCGAGTTAGCGACCACAGAATTGGTCTTACACTTTATAAAATTGAGCAGATTATGAACGGTGACCTTGACGAAATTATTGATGCACTTATAACCGCTGATACTGCTGAAAAATTGAAGGCTAACGAATAATCAGGTGATATTATGAAATTTCATCTTAACTTAATTGAAAAATTCATTATAAGATACTACAAGCCGTTGATTTATTCATACTTTATAATGGTTGGATTGGTAACTTTTATTACCATTTATCTTGAGTTGACGGAACTTGCTTTTTTGATAAACTCCTTGCTTTTCTCGTTAGTATCATTAGCTATTTGTGTACCAGTTTACAAAACAAAGAAAATCGCTGAACTGAATGATAAAACTTTTGATATGCATGCAATGATTGATGCTTGTAATCAGATGATTGAGGCTTGTAACCCAAAGGATACTGTCCGTATTTCAAGCTTTTGCCTGATGCGTATTACAGGGCTTATAAATATCGGTGATTTTGACCGTGCTGAGCAAGAGCTTAAAGCATTTTGGCAATGCTTTGATTTGAAAAAGGTTCACCCTTCTGACATTGCACAATCACATATTTCAATGGCAAATATTGCCCTTGAAAAAGAGAATCCCACTCTTTTCAATAATGAAATGAGAATTGTTTATGAATATGGCAACAATTCAACAATTGTTGGTCCTTTAAGGCACACTTACAACCATAGTGTTAAGAACATTCAGCTTGTTGCCGAAGCATATTGTGCTGACAAAAACAGTAATGATGAAGATTATGAACGCAGAGTTTTTGAAAACCTTAACACAAATTTATTGAATGGTAAGCCTTTGAAAAAGCCACCACAACCAATGCACAATTTAATGGCAATGAACCAGTTGTTCTTATTCTATAAAAATCAAGGCGACACAGAAAAGGCTACATATTATGCTCAACAGATTCTGTATATGGGTAATGAGCAGTTGAGTGACTATCGCAGAGCAAAGGAATATCTTGAAAATGGAAACAGTAGTAATTAATATTACAACTGAATATGAAAAGGCATTGAGTGAGGCTAAAAGGCTCATAAATGACGGTGAGGTTGTAGGTATCCCCACAGAAACTGTCTATGGACTTGCGGCAAATGCACTTAATGAAGATGCAGTAAAGAAAATCTTTATTGCAAAGGGTCGTCCAAGTGATAATCCACTTATTGTGCATATTGCAAAGTTTGAAGATTTAGAGCCACTAGTAGCCGAAATTCCTGAAAAGGTAAAGATTATGGCAGAACGTTTCTGGCCTGACGCTCTCACTATGATTATGAAAAAGAGTGACAGGGTTTCAAACGTGGTTTCGGGAAATTTGGACACAGTTGCTATCCGTATGCCGAAAAGTGACTATGCAAGGGCTATAATCGACGCTTGTGGTTGTCCTTTAGCTGCACCGTCGGCAAATCTTTCGGGCAGTCCGAGTCCTACAAATGCCAAATATGTTTTTGACGATATGAATGGTCGTATTCCGCTTATAATTGACGGCGGAAGCTCGGAAATCGGTGTTGAATCAACTGTTATTTCATTTGCAGAAGACCCACCAAGATTATTACGACCGGGTGGTGTAACTCTTGAAGAAATGACTGCACTTATCGGTGAAATAGTTGTTGACGATGCGGTGCTTAATAAATTGGAAGAAGGTGCGACTGCATCCTCCCCCGGTATGAAATACAAGCATTACGCGCCCACTGCTGACGTTACAATAATAAAAAGTGATTTTGAAACCTTTAAAAATCTTTGCGAAAGTGCAGAAAACATTACAGCATTGTGTTTTGATGAAGAAAAAGAATTGCTTTCCTGCCGTTGCGTTACATACGGCAAGGAAAACGACGGTTTCAGTCAGAGTGCAAGGCTTTTTGATGCCCTTCGCGAATTAGACGAAATGGGAGCTAAAAAGGTTTATGCCCGTTGTCCCGACACAAAGGGTATGGGTTTGGCGGTATATAATCGTTTAATCCGTGCAAGTGGTTTCAAAATAAAAGTAATATGAAAGAATTACCAAAGAGAAAAAGTTTAAGGTTAAAGAATTACAATTATAGTGGAAATGGTTGTTATTTTATTACAATTTGTACTCAAAATAAAACTCATTTGTTTGGCAGATACAATGTAGGGGCGATTCACGAATCACCCGCAAATCACGCTAAAAACCGATGCATTGAATTGAATTTAAACGGTCAAATTGTAGAAAATGCAATCATAAAATTACCTGAACGATATAATGAAATTGAAATCGTTAATTATATTGTAATGCCTAACCACATACATTTGCTTGTTTCAATAAACAATGATATTGATTCGGAACGGGCGATTCGTGAATCGCCCCTACAACGCACTTTGCTCTCAAAGGCAATAGGTTATTTTAAAATGAATGTGAGTAAGGAAATACACAAATTGAATCCTTTGATTGACATTTGGCAACGTGGGTTTGTTGACCACATAATCCGAAATCAAACGGATTTTGAATATCATTGGAACTACATTGAATACAATGCGTTGAAGGAATATCCTTTAAAGGAAGAAAAAATATGAAAATAATCGGTCTTACGGGACTTACGGGGGCTGGCAAAAGCACCGTTGCGCAAAAGTTAATGGCATACGGTTGTTATCACATTGATGCTGACAAGGTTGCCCGTGAAGTTATAAACAACGATGAAACTGTCAAGAATAAATTAAAAGAGCGTTTCGGTGACGACGTTATCAATGCTGACGGCACAACAAACCGTCCTGTTTTGGCATCGCGCGCCTTTGCTGATGAGCAAAGCACCTTTGATTTAAACGCCATTACCCACCCTGCCGTGACAGAAGAAATCAAATCCATTATAAAGGATATGGAAGAGGTTGGATATCGCGGTGTGATTATCGATGCCATTGCTCTTTTTGAAAGCGGTGAGGATGAACTTTGCGACTTTACTGTTGCAGTTGTAGCACCGAAAGAAATCCGCCTTGAGAGAATAATGAAGCGGGACAATATCACCGAAGAAAAAGCGCTTGAAAGAATAAATGCACAAAAAGATGAAAACTTTTTTACTGAAAAAGCCGATTTTGTGCTGTGGAATTATCCGCCCTATGACTTGAATGTAGAAATCAAGCCAATCACGTTACAATTAGGAATATAACCGAAAGGAGTTTATAAATATGGATATGAACGAAATGAAAAAGGAACTTTTCTATGAGCCGAAACACGCTATGGAAATCATTGATGAGGCAACTGTGAAATCGGCTGACGATTTTTGCGAAGGCTACAAGGCTTATCTCGACTTTGCAAAAATTGAAAGAGAATCTGTTGAGTTTTTTGTAGCAGAGGCTATTAAAAGAGGTTATACAGAATTCGATAATAAGAAGAAATATAATGCTGGTGACAAGGTTTATTTCAACAATCGAAACAAGGCGATTATTCTCTGTGTAATCGGTAAAAAAGATATTAGCGAGGGTGTTAAAATCTCTGCCGCACACATTGACTCCCCCCGTCTTGACCTTAAACCCAACCCACTTTATGAGGATTCAAGCCTTGCATATTTCAAGACGCACTATTACGGCGGTATTAAAAAATATCAATGGACTGCTATTCCATTGGCACTTCACGGCGTTGTTATCAAGGCAAATGGCGAAAGTGTAAAAGTAAATATCGGCGAAGACGAAAATGACCCACAATTCTGTGTTACTGACCTTCTTCCACATCTTGCACAGGACCAGATGAAGCAGACAATGAGTGATGGCATCAAGGGTGAACAACTTAATATTTTAATCGGTAGCCGTCCATTCTCAAAGGACGAGGGAAGCGATAAAGTAAAACTCAATATCATTAAAATACTCAACGAAAAATATGGTATTACTGAAAGTGATTTCTTGAGCGCAGAGCTCGAATTAGTTCCTGCATTCAAGGCTCGTGACATTGGTCTTGACAGAAGTATGATTGGTGCTTATGGTCACGACGATAAGGTTTGTGCTTATCCTGCGGCTCAGGCTATTTTCAACATTGAAAATCCTGAATATACTTGCCTTACTGTTCTTACTGACAAGGAAGAAATTGGCTCCGACGGTAACACAGGTCTGAACTCGTCATATATGAAATACTTTATCCACGATTTAGCAGTTATGGGTGGTGCTGAGCCTTGGAGAGTAATGTCAAAGTCAGAATGTCTTTCTGCTGATGTTAACGCAGCATTTGACCCAACATTCCCTGAAGTAAGCGAGAGAAAGAACTGTTCATTCATCAACAATGGTGTTGTTATTACAAAATATACAGGTGCTCGTGGTAAGAGTGGCACTTCTGACGCATCCGCTGAATATATGGGTAAAATCCGCAGAATGCTCAACGCAAACGACGTTGTATGGCAGATTGGTGAGCTTGGCAAGGTTGATGCAGGTGGCGGCGGAACAGTTGCTATGTATGTTGCAAATCTCGATATTGACACAATTGACCTTGGTGTGCCTGTACTTTCAATGCATGCACCTTTGGAAGTTGTTTCAAAACTTGATGTTTATATGGCATATCGTGCATTCAAAGTGTTCTTTGAGCAGAAATAAATAGAATGCAAAATGCAAAGTGCAAAGCGCAAAATTGATGTAAACAAAAATCATAACCACCAGTTAAACTGGTGGTTATGATTTTATCCGTTATTCTCACTATTTGCTAATGATTCATCGAGTTCTTCTTGCAATTGAATAACATTTTCTAAATAATCTGAATCATCCAATTCATCAATCTTGTTTGTTGCCACACCGCTGATTACGTATGACAATACTAACAACACTGCAAGTACAATCGAAACAATTCCTGCTATTTTTTTGCCTTTCTTCAACTGTTCTTTCTTCTTTGATAAAACAGTAAGAACAATTGTTGCTATTATAGCAATAATTAAAGCTGGAATTATTATGTTGACACGTGCCATAACTGAAGAATAAAGCAAGTTTTCTGCAAATTCTAAGGTCATATTATTTTCTCCTTCCTCTTTTTTAAAAAATTATAAAAAAAATAAGAATAAAAAACAATACTCCATTGGCATACACCCATATAAAAGTTTCTTTGAGCAGAAATAAATAAGTGCAAAACGCATAACGCAAAGCGCAAAATTAAGGCAGAGGTTTCTCTCTGCCTTTTTGTTTTGTAAATTTGAATTTGTCGGGCTCATTTATTGTAAGCGTAGGGCGGGGGCTTGCTCCCGCCGAAATAGGTAACAGCTTCACTTTGGACGGCGGGAGCAAGCCCCCGCCCTACACATATTTCGTCGAACATTCATTTTGCACTTTGCATTTTGCACTTTGCATTCAGTTAGACAAACTCCAATTTATTGACTTCCTTACAACAACATTGGTTGCGGTTGGGTATTTGTTGCAAACACTTCTCTCACTGTGTCAGGGATATAATCAAAATCTGCTACGATTGAATTCGGTTTGTTGATATAGTCATCCTGTCGCATAGGTACAAAATAAATATGTTTACTATTCATTAGTGTGCCGATATTTCTTGCAGATGTACCAAGTGCATCGTTGGTTGAAACCGCAATTACAACAGGTCGTTGATTTCTCAAATGTGCCTTTGTTGCAAGAGTTACTGACGTGTCACTTATACCATTTGCAAGTTTTCCCAAAGTATTGCCCGTGCAAGGCGCAATAATCAGCATATCAAGTAATTCTTTCGGACCGATTGGCTCTGCACCGCTTATTGTGTATATAATTTTTTCGCCACAAAGCTGTTCGATTTCTTCACAGAAATCTCTTGCTTGGCCGAAACGCGTATCCGTCGTGTATGCATTATATGACATTATAGGAATTACTCTATAACCGTCATCAATCAGTTTTTTAATTTGTGGGATTACCTTTTTAAACGTACAAAACGAGCCGCAAAGCGCAAATCCCACAGTCTTTTTGTTCATAGGGTTTCCTCCCCTTGTAAAAATTCTTCAATTGTTTTACCAATAATTTCACCTGCGGTTTTAGGTGTGTATTTTCCCGGTAGTGAGAATGCTTTGACCACGTCAATTCCATATTTTCTTGCCACGTCAAAATCCACACCGTAAGGACTTGATGCAAGTTCAATAATTTTGCTGTCTTTTTTCATATTTGCAATTACTTCTTTTGAGATAATCTGTGACGGCACTGTATTTATAATCAAATCAAAACCGTTTGCGAAATCAGGAAGTTTTGTTATGGACTGCGCCTTACAGCCCTTGATTTTTGCATCCTCCCGTTGAGAAGGATTTCGTGCAAAAACTGTAACGTCGCAGGAAAGTGACGTGAGAATACTTGCCGTTTCTTTTGCCACTCTGCCGAAGCCTGTAATTGCGTATTTTCCTAAAGGCAGAGCAAAATCAACGTGTTCAAGTATGATTTTCAGAGCACCGAAGGCTGTGAGGACTGCATTCTTTTCAATAATTGAGTCATCGTAATAATCTATAAACGGAATTTCAGTTTCACGAAGCCGCGACAATAAATCCCCTTTGATTATTCCCCCAAAGACAACGTTATCCTTGCCTAAAAACGATAATAGTCGTTCAATGGAAATCTCTTTTTTAGAGAAGGGCATATTAACGGCTTTTCCGCTTCTTGTTGCAGGTAAAGGCAGAATGATTGCTGAATTGTCCTTAATCATACCTTTAAGTTTATCTGCATCGTCATCCCAATCGAAAAGGCCGTAGGAACACACCTCTAAACCCTGTTTCGACAAATACTCCTTTAAATATTTCTGCCTTTTATCTCCACCGACGATTACTATGTTTCTCATAAACACTCCTCCTCACACATCACTTTCATAATAGTGAAAATACAACTTTTGCACAGCAAAAATATCACTCAATCTGTAAGATTGAATATCACTATTGTTGAAAACAATAATACCACTTTTGTTATAAGTGATATTGCTGACGCAGTGATATTACTTTGTAGTGTTATTGCTAACGCAGTTATATTTGCTTCGCAAGTTCAGTTTTTGAGTACAAAAACAAATGTAACATCTCTGTTTCTACTACCAATGTATGATTTTTTAAAATTTTGGTGATTAGGGGTTTAAATTTTTGTGAAAATACAATATAATAGTGAATGGTGATAAAAATGAATGAAATTTCAAAGGTTTTAGAAACTGTAAAAACAATACATTTTATAGGAATTGGCGGAAGTGGTATGTGTCCACTTGCCGAAATTCTTCATAGCAGAGGTTATACACTTCAAGGCTCTGACAACAACGAAAGCTCCATTGTTGACCGTATTCGCAAAATGGGAATAAAGGTTATGATGGGACAAAGAGCTGAAAATATTGAAGGGGCAGGAATGGTTGTATATTCTGCTGCTATTTCAAAGGAAAATCCTGAGCTTAAAGCTGCACTTGAAAGTGGTATTCCAACATTCCAACGAGCAGAATTATTAGGTGAGGTTTCTCGTCAATTTTCTAACTGCATCGGTATTTGCGGCACTCACGGAAAAACCACCGTTACTTCACTTACTGTACAGACAATGATTGAAGCAGGACTTGACCCATCTGCAGTAATCGGCGGAAAGTTACCACTTACCAACTCTTATGGTAGAGTTGGCAAAACCGAAACTATCGTTATGGAATCCTGTGAATATCAGGACACTTTTCTTAAAATGAGTCCTGATGTTGCGGTTATTCTCAATATTGACGAAGACCACCTTGAATACTTCAAGACAATGGAAAACCTCATTGCAAGTTTCACTAAGTTTGCATCTTCTGCTACAAAGGCAGTAATTTATAACGGCGATGACGAAAACACCCTTAAAGCCATAAAGGACATTAAGGGCAAGGAAATGATTTCATTCGGTTTCGATAAGAAAAATGATTACTATGCTGAAAATGTTGAGGAATACAAGGGTGCATTCACAAAATTTGATGTTATGTGCAAGGGCGAAAAATTAGGCGCCGTTGAGCTTTCAATCCCAGGTATCCACAATGTGCTTAATGCACTTGCTGCTATTGCTAGTGCAATTTATTCAGGCGCAAAATTTGAGGATTGCATTAAAGGTTTACAAGAATTCAAGGGTGCAGGTCGTCGTTTTGAAGACCTTGGCACATACAACGGAATCGATTTTGTTGACGATTACGCTCATCATCCTGCCGAACTTAAGGTTACTCTTGAGGCTGCTATGAAAATGGGCTATAACACGGTATGGGCAGTATTCCAGCCATTTACTTATTCAAGAACTGCAATGCATTTCGACGAGTTTGTTGATGTGCTTAAAATTCCTGACCGTTGTGTTATGACTGAAATTATGGGCTCACGAGAAGTTAATACTTATGACATTTACACATCACAATTAGCAGAAAAAATACCAAATTCAGTTTGGTTTAATACACAAGAAGAAGTTGCAGATTACGTTGTAAATCACGCAAAAGCTGGAGATTTAGTTCTTACAATGGGTTGTGGCGACATTTACAAATCTGCATTTATGATGATTGAGAGACTTAAAAATGGTACAGTTTAATAATAGTTGGGACATTCTCTTAAAAGACGAATTCAAAAAGCCATATTATCTTAATTTGAGAAAATTTTTGGTACAAGAATATAAAACACAAACCATATACCCTGATATGAACAACATCTTTAATGCCTTAAAATACACAGACTATAAAGATGTTAAGGTTGTGATTTTAGGGCAAGACCCATATCACCAACCAAATCAGGCGCACGGACTTTGTTTTTCTGTACTTAAAGGCGTTAATCCCCCACCATCACTGCAGAATATGTATAAAGAAATCCACGCAGAGTATGGCTACCCTATTCCTGACCATGGTGAGCTTACATATTGGGCACAACAAGGCGTACTTTTAATGAACACAGTTTTAACTGTGCGAGAGAGTCAACCAAATTCACACAAGGGAATGGGTTGGGAAATT
>JAZQYK010000052.1:0-10976 GCA_045633505.1 Candidatus Fimenecus sp.
GTATTCTCATCATCTTCAAGTGTAGCACCATTGAAGATTTGCATATCAGCAGGGGTGATAGTCGTGCTTTTAAGTTCATTATCAGCATTTATTCCAATCCCTGCGATTTCTGTGTTGTTATCAAATATAATTTTGTTGTAACCTCTGTGCAAGAAAACTGTAATATATTCAATATCTGCTTTGCTTGAATATAAGTCGGTTTCATTCAAACTAACCGTAAAATTATTTTTCAGTATGGAGTTGATTTCCATTTGACAATTGTAATCCGTCAATTTGATTGAATAATAATTGTCGTAAGGCACAACCACTGACCAGGCATTTTCATTTTCAGCGGCATTTCTTGACTGTAAAGGTGCGAAATAGATTTTCGGATTAGTATAATCAAATATAGATACGTCAACAAAATCAAGTGTCAGAACTGCATCGTTAAGCACGTTTATATGGATTGTGTTTTTACCTTTTTTCAGGTCGGCGGTAATTGTAACGCATTCCATATATTCATCTTTAATAGTTGATGGGAATTTAACTTCTTGTTCAGTACCATTTATTGATATCTGTGAATTTGCAGTAATTCTTCCTGCGTCTGTGCCACCATTTGCATAAACAAAATCGAGGTTGTATGTACCCGCTTCATCTACATTAACCGTGAATTTAATAGTGCTATCCTTGTCAAGCCCCTTAACAACTAATCCTTTTGAACTTGCATAAGAAATCCATTCAGGAACCCAAGCATTACCGTCAAATTTCGCGTCTTCTGCTTCAAAACGAAGTGTTCTGTTCTTGTTTTCACTTTCTTCTTCATTGTCATAAGGCGTAATCTCAATAAAATATGACTGACTTTCACTCTCGCAAGGGAGTGTAAACTTAATAGCATTACCCGAAACCTTTACAACCTCAGTCATACACTCTTCGGGGGAGTAAACTGCACCGCCAAGTCCCTTAAAATCAACGTAAGTGACCTTAACTGTTACCTTGTCTCCGTTTTTGAAATATTTCTCATCGATATTCTCAATCTTTACGTTGCTGTCTTCTGCACTGCCACCGGCCATTATATAGAACTTGTTTTCAGCCTCGTCAAAACTTGCCATACCGATAAATCCTTTGTTGAAAAGAGGGTATTTACCCTTAAGCCAGTTACCGATATTACTGTGGAACATATCCCATTCAGAAACATCAAGCTCTTTACCCTTCATATCAGCATAGAATTTGTAAACCCAATAATTTGAGTTAGGCGTAACGTCATCTGCAACAGTTTCTGCAAGATTGTTTGCAAGTCGCCAATATGCCACACAACCGTAAATATCACTTGCTTCAAGACGAGAAATCCATTTAACAGATTCACCGGGGATACCGTTAGTCTGCATAAGTCCGTATTCTGAAATGCAAATCGGCAATCTCTCAACACCCAATTCGTCACACATTTCATTGAATTCATTGAAACGATATTCCATCCAATAAATTGAATAATTAGGCTCACCAGCAAGCTCGTGCCAAACGAACATATCAGGCATACAGTTATTATTTTTGCAATATGTTAAAAACTCTTTATTCCATTCATAGTTGTAGCCACAATGACCGGGACCTGCAATTTTTGCATCGGGGTTTATTTCTTTAACAACGCTATATGTAGATGCCCAAGCATCATAGAATTTATATCTGTTAGCTTCTTCCCAATGATTGCCAAACCACGCACCATTGTCCATCTCGTTATAGATACAGTAGATGAGCTTGTCTTTGTATTTGGATTTTTCCATCTCAGTAACAGTTTTCTTTACACGTTCATTGTAAAGCTCAAGACTGTCAAACTGATAATACCAAGTGTCATACATATCCTGAGTATAGATAAATAAGTATTCGCCACCAGCCTCTGTGAAGGTTTCTGCAACCTGATTAACATCACCAATTGGGTGCTGAAGTCCGCCCGCAGGCTTTGTAGCAAGGGTGTTTATACCAATACTTTCGGTAATTTCAGCAGTTGGCACGTCATCTTCAGCCAGACCGTAAAGAAAGCCTGATGCTCTGCCCGTAAGCTCGGATTGCTGTGAAAAATCAACCGTAAGTGTGGGCACTTTGAGTATTGAGAATGTAATACCTGCACCGATTGACAGAACGATTACCGTGATTAAAAGTCCCAAAAGTATTTTCTTAAATATTTTCATAAAATCACACCTTAATTTAAGATGTAATTATTTTATCATATCAATCCGTTTTCTTCAATCTTAAAATAGAAGAAATTCCCATTACAATTAAGAAAACAGCAAAAAATTTTGATAAATACGATGTGTCAATTTTGCTTAGAATAAAGCCTGACGCAATGGCGCCAATAATACCGCCGATAATAACGGGCAGAATTTTTTTGTAATCAATCTGCTTTTTAACAGTATAAATAATAGTGGCAAGAATTGCGCAGGGGATAAAGAATATTAGATTTATTCCTTGCGCTTTTAACTGTGGTATATTTGCGAAAATTACCAGATATATAATTAAAATACCGCCGCCGCCAAAACCCATTGAACCGATAAGCCCTGAAAGAAACCCTGCAATAATTGAAATTAAGTTCATTTTAAAAACAACCTCACTCCAGCCCAAATCATAAAAATTGCAAAAGAAAAGGTTAAAACGTTATTGGAAACTTTTTTAATTAAAAAAGTACCCGTTATACTTCCTAAAAGTCCGGGAATTAAATAAATATAAGCATCAGAAAAGTTGACATTTCCCTGAAAGAGATATATAATTGAACTGATAATTGTAATGGGTAATATCGTTGCAACTGCGTTGATTTGAGCAGATTTTTGTTCCATACCGATTTTTCTGTAAAAAGGAACGGTCGCCATTCCTCCGCCGGCACCAAAAACGATATTTATCGAGCCGATTAAAACACCCATCAAAAATTTTTTCAGATTATTCAATATAACACCTCCGGAGGTCGCTGTATGAAAAAGGATAATAAATTCAAAAGCGGAATAAGTGTTCTGCTGTTTATATTTTTAATTATTTATCAGCTTTTAACTGTTGGTACGTTTATGCTGTCATATTTCCTTTATTATAAGGGTGTCACGAACACGGTTGGTACAATCCTTTTAATAATTGACCTTGTTTTCCTTTTGCCAATGGTTTTCAACACTTATTATACCCTTGAAAGTGATGCTTTATTTATTTATCAATGGCCGTTTATCAGAGAAAGAATACCTTACAGTAATATTTTTAAAATTGATACCGACCCCGTTGAAAAAAGACAAAATCTTAAAAGTGCCACTCTTTCAGGCATTAAAATTGTGATTGGTTATTATAAATACAGTGAGGAAAACCGCAAAAAAGAAAAAAGATATATTGAAATTTCACCGGGTGAGATGGATTTGTTCCTTATTAAAATGGGCGGTCACTTTAAAAGAGCACGCGACCTTGCGGCAAAACTTGAAGAAGAGCATAAGCAGAAAAATGCCGAGCATTTCAGAAAGAAGGCTATTGCTGATAAAAAACGTCAGGAAAAAGAAGAAGCAAACAAGCCCGTTGATGTGGTTGTTAAACCCGTTAAGAAAAACAAAGCAAAAGTTAAAGTCGAAGAAACAGAAGAATAATAAAAAGAACTGTGTTGCCCAACTTTCCATTAGGATGTTGGGCATTTTTTCGCTTTTGGCTAGTGATATTGCTTCAAAAATATCACTTAAACCTGCCGAAGTATAAATTTCTTATTCTCATCAAGCGCCTTTTATACGTAAAAAACAGAGAGACAACTTCCTTACGAAATGTCTCTCTGTTAAGTTTTTTGTTATTTATAATCTTTTCCAATTAAATATCTCCAAGCCGCAACATATTTTGAAGTGGCGCGAGGCTTGTGAGTGCGAATGTAATAATATGTTTCAGGAGTAATAATTAACAGCGCTTCAATAGAAATACTCATAACAAGTTTGATGTTGTTTACAGGAATGTTAATCGTTTCTTCTTCGTTAAGATGAATTTCAAATCTGTCCTGATAAAGTTGAAAAAGTGCATTTTCAGAAAGAGAGTATCTTTTGCCTTTGCGAATTGTGGCAATTCTTTGACCGCCTTCCTGAAAAATCAATTCACCTTGTTTTGCGGAAAGCACTTTTTCCTTCCAAATTTTGTTCTGCCACTTGTCCCATTCAAGAATGTTGTCAAATACGAGTTCTTTTTGTACAGGATAGAAAAATCCGTCAGAACGAAGTTCGATTTTATAACCGCAATCGCAGGTGAGAAAATCTCCCTTTGAATGTAATTTTCCAACCTCAAAGCAATGAGGACACATATATAAAACTCTTTCAACGTGTTCAGCAAGATTTTTACCCTTGTATTTGTTTTTCAGTCTTTTCTGGTCCTCAAAAGCATTGACGTAAATATCATTTCTGATTGCTTCGTTTACTTCTTCCACCGTCATTTGCTGAAGCTCTTCAGGGGAGTATTCTCTCACGACTGCACCGCGTACCGGCCCTTTGCGAAGTCCCGTGCCCCATTTTGGAGTGTGGAAATATCCACCGGTAAGTTTAAACGTGATAAGTGCAACTCCCGAATCCTTAACAAGCTGACCCGTTCTCGGTGAAAAAAATCCCGTTTCACCGTTGGGGGTAATAGTACCTTCAACGCAAATTCCCACGCTGATGCCTTGTTTAACGCTGTTAATAATATTGTTGACCATATCCGAAGAAGGCTTTTCACGGTCACGGACAATAAAGCCTGAAATTTTTCTTAAAATAAGATTTAAAATCGGCTTGTCAACAAGGTGGTCGCTGATAACGTATCGCACGTATTTTTTTACGGCACAGAGGGTATATACGGGGTCAAGAGCATCGGAATGATTGGCAATTAAAATAAAAGTGTCGTTTTTAGGCTTGTATCTTTCAATTTTTGCATGACAATACGTTAAAACGGCACGACCCAAAAGGAAACGAGCCATATTAACCGCAGTTTTGTTGCCTGTGTTTTTGAAAGACATAAATTCACCCCAAAAATACCTCATTATATTAAAAGAATAAAATAAAACTTGTTTTTTGTCAAGTTTATAGACAAAACTTATGCAAACTGACGATTATTAAAGTTAATTCAGGTTGCAAAAACTGTAATGATAATGTAAAATATAGTGGGTGAGCATATGCAAGACAGATATTATTCATTAAATAAATATCTAAAAGAGCAATTCGGGGACAAGGTTTATAAACTTGCTTTGGATATTGGTTGCACTTGTCCTAACCGTGACGGCACCCTGAATACAAAAGGCTGTATTTTCTGTCATAACGGCTCTTCACATTTTGCCCAAGACGGTATGAATATAAACAGACAGATTGAAGACGCCAAAATCCGTGTAAAGTCAAAAATCAAGGCAGGAAAATTCATTGCATATTTTCAAAGTTTTACAAATACTTACGGTGATTACGATAAACTCGAAAATGCTTTCGTGACGGCAATAAATCATAAGGATATTGTAGGCGTTTCCATCGGCACAAGACCTGATTGCTTGTCTGAAGAAATACTGAATTTGCTTGAAAATCTCAACAAAATAAAGCCTGTATGGGTGGAGTTGGGATTGCAGACTTCAAATGAAAAAACAGCAGAATATATCCGCCGTTGTTACCTTAATTCTGTGTATGAAAATGCGGTTGCACAACTTAAAAGCAGGGGAATAACCGTTGTGACACACATAATAATCGGTCTGCCTGATGAAACAAAGCAAGATGTTCTGAATACCGTTGATTTTGCAGTAAAATGCGGCACCGACGGAGTGAAGTTGCAGTTGCTTCACGTTTTAAAGGATACTGATTTATACGAGGACTACAAGCAGGGCAGAGTAAGAGTGCTATCACTTGAAGAATATATGGATATTCTTTTTGATTGTATAGAAAGAATACCACCGAATATTGTAATCCACAGAATAACGGGAGATGCTCCGAAAAAATATCTTATAGAGCCTCAGTGGAGCGGCAATAAGAAAAACGTACTTAATACTATAAACAAAGAGATGAACAGAAGAAATATAATACAAGGGAAGTGTGCATTATGAGTTGGAATTTCAGTTTACCTACAAAAATTTATTTTGGTACGGATAAAATCAACGAATTACCTGAAATCATTAAAGAATTTGGCTACAAAAGGGGAGTGCTCGTCTGCTCAAACACCCTTAAAAAGAACGGTGTTGCCGATGAAGTTATAAAAAATTCAAACGGCACGTTAGTTGCGGCGTTTAGCGACATCCGACCAAATCCTACAACGGATAACGTTAACGAATGTGTCAAAATTCTTCGTGAAAATAATGCAGATTTTGCCGTAGCCCTTGGCGGCGGCTCACCAATGGATTGTTGCAAGGCTGCTTGTGCAATTGCAAAGGGTGACGATTTAATTGAAAGCTACCATTCAGGCGGAAAGCCTATAAACAAGGATGAAGTAATTCCGATGTTTGCTATTGCTACTACAAGCGGTACGGGTAGTGAGATTACAAATATTTCCGTGCTTACAGATTTAAAAAAGGGCATCAAAGCGCCAATGAATGACCCGTTGATGTATCCGAAAGCTGCCATCGTTGACCCGCGTCTTACTTTGAGTGTTCCACCAAAGGTTACCGCTTCAACAGGTCTTGACGTTTTGGCACACGCACTTGAAAGTGTGTGGACAATACTTCATCAGCCGATTTGTGAAAGCTGTTCGGTTACAGCGACAAAATTGGTTTTTGAATGGCTTTATAAGGCATATTCCGAGCCCCAAAATTTAGAGGCTCGTGAAAAAATGGCAGAGGCGTCAATTATCGCGGGTGTAGCATTCTCAAATCCCCGTACAGCAGGCAGTCACGCTTGTTCGTTTCCTCTTACAAATCTTTACGGTGTACCTCACGGTGAGGCTTGTGCAATGACTCTTGATTATTTCTGCCATTTTAATGCAGATGCTGAAAACGGAAGACTTAACCGCTTTGCCCGTGATTGCGGTTTTGCCGATGCTCACCGAATGGGTGATGCAATCACCGAACTTAAAAAGAAGATGGGAATGGCAATGACACTTGCCGAAATCGGTGTTAAAACCGATGAAGAAATCGAAAAACTTACGGAGATGAGTATGACTCCGTTACTTGAAAAGAATATGGTCAAATTAACCTATAACGATGTTAAAAATATGTATATTTCGATGAAATAAACTTTTGGCAATATTTTGTTAACATTTATATGATAAACTAAATTATTATAGAAAAAAGGACGTTCACAATAGTTGAGGTGTTGATTTTGAATAAAATTGCGAATTTTATAGTTAAAAGGCACATGGCGGTACTGATTTTTATGATTGGTATTTGTATTACTTGCGCTATGCTTATACCGCAGGTTGAAATAAATACGGATATGAGCAAATATCTCCCCGATGATTCATCGATGAAGCAGGGTGTTGATATTATGGCATCCGATTTTTCAATAACAGCCGCATCCCAGACTATAAGGGTTATGTTTGAAGGGTTAACAGAAGCTGAAATACCGATAATCCGCAGTCAGCTTGAAAGTATTCAGTATGTTGATAGCGTTTCTTACGTTGCGGACAGTGAGGATTACAATAAAGACGGCTTTACAAAGTTTATTGTGAATACGTCTTATACTTACGGTTCACCTGAAGAAGTTGCAATTGAGAATACAATCGAGGCTCAATATGCAAACTATAAAATGGAATATATGAATGATAATGTCAGCACAATGGAATTGCCGTGGCTTATAATCGGAGTTGCATTGGTTATCCTTTTTGCCATTCTCTTTATAATGAGCAGTTCGTGGTTTGAGCCGATACTTTTTATGGTGACAATCGGTATTGCTGTTGCAATCAATATGGGTACAAACATTATCCTTGGCAGTGTGTCTCAAATTACAATGTCGATTGCCGCTATTTTGCAGCTGGTTTTGTCAATGGACTATTCAATCATACTTGCCAACCGTTACCGTCAGGAAAAGACTTTGTGCGACGATAAGCAAGAAGCTATGAGAAATGCTTGGTTAAATGCATTTTCTTCAGTTACAAGCAGTGGTATGACAACGGTTATCGGTCTTGCTATGCTTGTGTTTATGAGCTTCAAAATCGGTATGGATTTAGGTCTTGTACTTGCAAAGGGCGTCCTTTTCAGTATGATTTGTGTGCTTACTGTTCTTCCTGCTCTTTTGCTCATATTTGACGAAAAGATTGAAGATACCGAGAAAAAAGAATTGCATATAAAAATGGACAAGGTTTCAGGCTTCCAATACAAATTAAGAAAGCCTATTGCAATTTTCTTTGTGATTTTATTTATTGTATCAGCGGTTATGCAGGGTACTACGAAAACTGTTTATTCAATTTCAGCGGAAGACCCGATTGCAGAGGTTTTTGCACCTTCAAATCAGATTGTTTTGCTTTATAATAATCAGGATGAAGAAAATCTCAGCAAAGTTGTTGAAAGTCTTGAAGACAGTGTCAGCGTAAAGAATATTCAAAGCTATTCAACAACGCTCGGCAAAGAATACACGTCTGACGGAATGATGGAAATGGTTGACGATATGGGTGTTGCCGTTTCTATTGACCCTTCCATTATTGATTTTGTCTATTATTGCTGTTTCAACGGTGAAAATACGTCTTCAATGACAATAAGCCAATTTGTGAACTTCCTTTCAAACAACATAATCAATAATAAAACTTTTTCAGGTTTTATGGGTGACGACGTTAAATCATCAATGTCCCAGCTTGAAAGTTTTACCAATAAAGACTCTTTGACTAAAGACCTTACGATTAATGAGATTGCAGAAACCTTTAATATGCAATCAAATCAGGTAAAGCAGTTGATGGTGCTTTATTTCAGTGAAAAAGGCGGAGTGAATTTCGGCACGATGACCTTGCCTGTGTTTGCTGATTTTATCGTAAATGACGTGTCAAAGAATGAGACCTATGCTTCAATGTTTGATGAAGAAACTATGTCTCAGATGGAAATGCTTAAAACGTTCACCAATAAAGAAATTATCACAGAAAAAAGACTTCTTGATTCAATGTCTGAGGTTTTGGGCGTTGATATTGAAGCGATGAAATTTCTGTATTCTTACCATAAGATTTATACTCAAAATCCCGACTCTTTCAAGTATGAAGACGTGCTGACAGAATATCTTACAACTCAGATTATCGGCAGCTCACACAAAATGTCAATTTATGAGTTGGTAAACTTTATTGTTGAGCATAAAAACGATTTTGGCTCAATGGTAAGTGCTCAGGATATAGAAAAACTTGAGTTAGGACAGAAAATTATCAACGGTACAATGGCGGGCACTGCTTATACTCCGACTCAAATGGCGGAGCTTATGAATATGGATGCAAAGCAAATGAAACAGCTTTATTTGCTTTATACAATAACTTACGGTGATACAAGCGGTTGGAAAATCTCAATCCAGAAGTTTATAAACTTTATTGCTTCCGACGTGCTTGGTAACGCGGCTTATTCATCACAGTTTGACACAAATACCGCATCTCAGCTTAAAAGCATTAAAGATATTATCAATGCTTCTGTTTCTGACAAAGCATATTCTTCAAGTGAACTTGCAACGCTTTTCGGAAGTCTCAGCAGTGAGATTGATGAAAATACAATGGAGTTACTTTGCCTTTATTATACAAGTACAATCAACAGTAATCCCGAATGGACGTTGACTATTGAAGAATTGTTTAATTTTATTGCAGATGATTTAATCAATGACTCAAGATTTGCTCCAATTCTCAACGATAATATTAAAAAACAGATTTTAGGCATAAAATCTCAGCTTGATGCAGGAATAAATCAGATGTTAGGTGAAAATTATTCACTTATGTTAATTGAAACGTCTCTGCCGGTTGAGTCTGAGCATACAACTAACTTTATGAACGAGCTTACAGACGTTTGTGATAAAAATCTTGAAAATGATTATTATTTCATAGGTAACACTCCAATGAGCTATGAAATGGAGCAGAGTTTTGACCGTGAAATGTTGCTCATAACGTTGCTAACTGCAATTTCAATCTTTATTGTAGTCGCAATAACTTTCCGTTCACTTTCAATACCGCTTATTCTTGTGCTTTTGGTGCAGACTGGTGTTTACGTAACAATGACCGTGAACGGCTTGATGGGTTACAGCATTTATTATCTTGCTTTGCTTATCGTTCAATGTATTCTTATGGGCGCTACTATTGACTATGCAATACTGTTTACGAATTATTATCGTGAAAGCCGTAAAACAATGGATATTAAAGAGTCAATTACAGCGGCATATAAAGGCTCAATTCATACGATTTTAACGTCAGGTCTTATTATGATTGTCGTTACAGGTGCAATCGGTTTAAGCCCTGTTGACCCTACAATTGCACAGATTTGCCAAACTGTTTCAATCGGTGCGCTTTCAGCAACACTTCTTATTTTGTTCGTATTACCGGGGCTTGTTGCAGCGCTTGACCGCTTTACAAATAAGCAAAAGAAAAATAAAAAGGGTACGGAGATAACTGCCGTTACAGAAGTAACAGTCGAGACAACCAAAGAAACCGAAACAACAGAAAACGAATAAATAACAAACCCCTACGAGTGTAAAACTTGTAGGGGTTATTTTGGATTTAATATAGAAAAAGTCCACAAGAAAGTGGACTTTTTCTTGGTGCGGACGATGGGAGTTGAATTATAGACTCACAAAGCGAATGAGGGATTCGCTTTGTGCTCCTCGCTAAAAACAGTTCACCGAACTGTTTTTCGACGCTCAGACCCTCTCGGGTTCAAGTCCTAACCACGTTTAGATATAAAAAATAGAGAAACCACAAAAGTGATTTCTCTATTCTTGGTGCGGACGATGGGAGTTGAACCCACAAGGAAGCAATATCCACAGGAGTCTGAGACCTGCGCGTCTGCCAATTCCGCCACATCCGCTTATTAAGTTGTTTTAGTATTACGTAATTAGTTAATTAATTGTTAAATTCCGACGCGACACGTGACACTTGCGGTACCCAAAATCTTTTTTCGCTTGGAGCGC
>JAZQYK010000053.1:0-18467 GCA_045633505.1 Candidatus Fimenecus sp.
GACGGGAATCGATAACTTTGCTTTCTTCAAAGCCACAAAATGGACATCTCATAAAAACATTCTCCTATATTTTACTATATATAGTATTGTATCACACTTTTAATCACAATGTAAAGTGTTTAAAGCAATTTTTTAAGTTCATTCATAGCATTTGTAAGCTCATTATCACTTTCATATCCATTTTCATACAATTCAATGATATAATCGCCCTGATAATTATGACTTTTCATCAAGTCAAAGAACTTTTTGAAATCAAAATTTCCGTTTTTACAAGGTACCAAGCAATCTTTCTCGTTGTTATGGTCACTTATATGAATATGCTTAATATATTTATGCAATTTATCAGCAAATTCAAAAGAATTTAATCCTGTTCTTATTGATTGTTTAATATCAAAGACCATGTTAAAATCGTCACCGATATATTCGCCCATACGAAGAAGAAATTCGGGACTTTCGCTTCGATAATGGACAACGTTTTCCTGACAGACCTGAAGCCCTTCGGCTTTGCCCATACGGATTAGTTCACCAAAGCGGTCAAAGTATTCCTCATCAGTAATACTGCCCGGTTTTTTTATACCGTGCATAACAAGAATTTCAGCGCCGAGAGTATGCATAACGTCAAAATGACGCTTGAATGAGGTCTCCTTTGCCTCAAAATATCTTCGTTTATATGAGCTGAAAAGATGATAAGACTCTGTAAAAGACCCCATTGTGTGCACGGATGCTACTTTAACACCGTTTGACTTGCAGATTTCAGCCATATTCTTTACAAAATCGGGCTGAAACTCTGAATGAGCATTCATAAAGATTTCAATTGTTTTTGCGCCCGTTTCACACGCTCTTATAACTGATTTTTCAGTTTCAAGAGGATAAAAACAAGCAGATGATAAGCCTATATCCATAATTTATTCCTATCTTTTAGTTACCTTTAGCGATACCGTTTGTGTCTGCATTCCGCCGCCCGTTAAAAGTCCGCGGTTTATTCCGCAATCGGCAAAATCACGACCACGGCTGATTATAATATAATTCTCATCGGCTAGGCGATTATTTGTAGGGTCAACACCATGCCAGTTGCCATTATGATAAACCTCAACCCAAGCGTGAGTTTCGCCTTCGCCCACCATCATTCCGACAACATATCTTGCAGGAATTTCAGCCTTACGAAGAAGTGCTAAAAGTATATGGGAATAATCCTGACACACACCAGCACCATTAAGAAGTGCTTCTTCTGCAGTAGTTATAACACTTGTTGAACCTGTTTTATACACAATATTAGCTCTTATTGCACGAGTGAACTTAAGTGCGGTATCAACAGCATCGTCAGAAATACCAATCTGGATACGGTCGAACATTTTATTAAGTTCAGCACCGCATTTTGTGTAATGAGTTGGGTATTTGTAAACGGGATTCAAGTCACTTTCAGGAGTAATATGTACCCCTGTATTTACAGTGCCCTCGACATTAACCGTAAATTCATTGTGCATTGTGACAATCCGGTCAGTAACGAGAATATTGCCGAAACCGTCCTTGGAATAAGTCAGTTCATTTTCAGGAAAAACCGTCACTTTAATATCGTCAATGTGCTGATTTTCACATTCCAACGGAATACAACGGAGTGTGTAGCAATGCTTAATTACAGGCATTGAAAATTTAATTGACATATTATAAGAAAAATCTAAAACTGCCATTTTTATATCACTCCCGTCACGAAAAGCTGAGCTAATTCATTCTGAATCGAATATTTATAGGGCAAATAGTCATCTTCCTCCAAAATCATTCGAGTAAGACGTTCAATTGAATGAGAGTTAAATTCAACCCCTACCTTATAAAGTCTGTTAAGCATAATTGAAAACTCCTTGCGGAGTAATTCCAACGGATAATCAAGTCTTGTGTACAAATCAAGACGTTCAATACTTCGTCCAAATTTCAAAATATTTCTTGATGCTTCCGCCTCAATATTGTCATCCGCCGAGCCCCAAAACGCAAAAATCCAATCAGTAACCTCTTGAACCTTAAGAAGTGGCGCATTACTGCTACTGCTTTTTTCCATAATATCAACGGCTAATTGAAGATATGACAAAGTATCGGAAGAAATCACATTTCTCATTACAACTGCATTATCATAAGCATGCAGAAGGCTTGAATAAATTGATGCAGGGTCATTGGCATCAAATAAAAATGAGCTTATAAACTCCTGACGGCAGGAATAATTATTTGCAATTCCAAGACGACGGCAGAAATTTATATATTCCTCGTCGTTAATATCAATCATAATGTCATAACATTCGGTAAAGGCTTTAAGCGTTGTGAACACACGTTCAACATAACGACCAAGCCAGAATAAATTATCACTTGATTTTATCGAGATAATACCCATGTGTCTTTAAAGCCTCCTCCTTGAGATGAATTTACAACGAAAGAGTTCGCATCCTTTGCAAAACGTGTAAGACCTGACTTCCACACAACAGGCTCCTCACCCATCAGCACGAACGCTCTCAAATCAGCCTTTCTTTCGGTCGCAACGCCGTGTTCCACTACCTTTAAATCATTAAATTCAATGATTTCCTGAGCAATAAATCTTCTTGGCTCTTTTTGAATTGCCTTCTTTAATTCGTAAAGTCTTTCCAATGACAGTTCATTACCGAAGACAACGCCATAGCCACCTGATTCTGCAACATCTTTAACTACAAGTTTATGCACATTTTCAAGCACATATTTCATATCTTCTTCGTAGAATGGTAAATATGTAGGCGCATTTGATAAAATTGGTTCTTCACCAAGATAATACTTAATCATAGCAGGAACATAGTAGTAAATTCCCTTATCGTCAGCAACGGAGTTGCCCGGTGCATTAACAAGTGCCACGTTACCTGCTCTGTAAGCGTCCATTATATGAGGCACACCCAAAAGCGAGTCTGCGCGGAAGGTCATCGGGTCCATAAAGTCATCGTTAATTCTGCGATAAACAGCGCCGACACGCTGACGTTTTCCCGAATATTCACTGTAATAAAGCACGTTACCCTCAACAAACAAATCTTGTGGCGTTGCGAAAACTGAACCAGTTTTTTCGGCAAGATATGAGTGTTCAAAAAAGGCTGAGTTAAATCGTCCAGGAGTGAGCACTACATTTATTCCGCCCGTGTTTACATAATCGAGAGTTTTATGAAGCAAGTCACCATAATTACGGTTATCCACAACTCCATTTGCACGGAAGGTATCAGGACTTGCTCTGCGGCAAAGCTCACGGGCAATCATCGGGTATGATGCGCCCGACGGCACACGGAGATTATCTTCAAGCACGTACCAACGCATATCGTTACCCTGAACTAAATCAATACCTGAAATATGAGCAAAAATATCCTTTGACGGCACTGCGCCCTCACATTCCATCATATATCCCGCTGCACCGTAAACAAACTCTTCAGGGATAATTTTATCTTTGATAATCTGCTTTTTGGTATAAATATCCTTCAAGAAAATATTGAGTGCCTTGACACGCTGTTTAAGACCGCGTTCAAGGTAGTCAAATTCATCCTTTGAAATAATGCGAGGTACAGCATCAAACGGAAACAACCTTTCATTGAAAACGTTGTTTTTATAGATGCCGAATTTAACACCGTAACGTGCTAAAAGTCGGTTGATTTCATCGGTATGTTCAATTAGTCCGTACAAATTTCTCACTCCCGAAATTCAAATAGAATTATACATTATAATTATAGACTTTTTTTGCAGGGTTTTCTATTGATGAATGTGAAAAATAATTGCCCTTTTACTTGTTGAAGATATACAAAAGCAAGAAAAAAGACGGAAAAAATCCCGTCTTTCAATTATTTTGTTTCTGTTCTTTTCATTTTGGAGAATTTTTCGCCCCAGCTGTTTGCCCAGCTTTCACAATAAAGCTTGTAATATGAAACATTATTCTTTTCTCTGTATTTTGCAAAACAATTGCACCAAATCATTGACGGAATTGCAATTACAGGATAATAAAGAGGCCCAAGCAACAAGCACTGCCATGTGTGACCATATTCGTGAATACGACAATTATAAAGCCATTCTTTTTTGACCTTTTCATCACGGATAAAAATAAATGTACCCATTGAAAGTCCGCCCTGTTTCCAAGGCATATAAACAATATTTGCATAACCGAATTTTTGATGGTCATATCCCATAATTTTAGTACAAATAAGATATGCAATACCACCTACAATATTTACTGAAAGCCCCCATGTCCATTGTACAAAATAAAAGAACAAATCATACAACTTACTTCTCTTTACTGTTGGTGCAGTCTGATTAATATCGATTTTCTCCATTTTTAATTCACCTTTTCCATTAGAAATTTTTTCTCTAATTCTTTTTCGATAAGAATAATATATTCACCATTCTCATTTTTATCAAGTGTATGGCCTTGTGTTTCATCATTGTCACGACCGAGCCATGTATCTTTAAGTTTCTGACCTGTAAGTTCCTCGCATTTTGCCTTTTCTTCAGGTGCAAGTGTTACACTACCATATTTATGTTTTGTGGCAATTGCGGCACGAATCATTGTATGGTCATCTTTTGTCATTTTAAAGTTTCTTAGAAGTATATAAGAAATTAATGCACAAACCATTGGGATAACTGCAACACAAAGTCGGATACCGAAAATCGCAGCATCTGATTGCTCAACGAATTCAGTATTTTCCGCTTTTGTATCAAGACCAAATCCACCTAAAATAAGTGTAACGATAAATGTGTTAATACCACCTGTAACCTGTTTCACCATTGTATTGCAGGTTGACACAACGCCTTCACGACGACGTCCTGTAATAAGCTCATCAACATCAGTCAAATCAGGGAAAACATTGTTACAAACAAATCCGATACCGCTCATACCAAATGGATAGAAAATTACACCCATAATCATTAAAATCAGCATAAAAATAGATTTTGGAGTATCCGGCTGACTTGCCTGAACTACAAGTGCAATTCCGAGACCTAAAATCATAAACGGAGTTACGATTGTACCACACTTTTTCTTGCCATGTTTCATTGTGAGAGCATAGTTAAGCGGGAATGCTGCTGACTCGAAAACACCTGCAAATGTGTTGAACAGCGGATAAAATCTGTACATATTTGCAAGGAAAGTTACATAATAAATGTAAGTTGTTGAGTAAAAACTTCTTGCGGTTTCCCAAAAAAAGCTAATTCCAAAATATTGTCTGAATGAACGGCTTTTGAAAACATCAACATATTCTTTAATAGCAAGTTTTAGGTCAAGTGGCTCATTTTTCATATCAAGTGAACTCGGTTCTTTAACTAACTTGAATGTGCCATAAATTGCAATGCTATACATACAAGCAAGAATTATGCCAGTTATGAAGAATGGTGTTTTTGAATCCTTTGTAAGACCATCTGACTGTCCAAAAATAGAAAGCATTATGAGAAGAATGATATATGATGGAATCATTCCTACAGAATTGAAAATATAGCTGACAGATGTATATTGTGTTCTTTTGTTATATTCAGGTGCTAATTCAGGAAGCATCGCAGTGTGTGGTACTGCAATAATTGTGTAAGCTGTTTTGTAAAGCACGTAGGCAAACACGAAATATGCAACAGTCATATACGGATGCTTTTCACCGTCAAGTCCGAATGAATTCCAAAGCATTATGTATGAAACGAATACAATCGGAATACCCCACTTGAGATATACACGGTGACGGCCGTATTTTGAACGGGTACGGTCAGTAATAATGCCCATCAATGGGTCGTTGATACCGTCCCACACAACAGCAACCATTGTTATAAATCCTGCAAATTCAATATCAAGTCCAACAACCCGAGTTAAATATATGCTAAAGTACATACTAATGATATACCCTGCACCGCCAATAAAAATATTGGTATAACAATAGTTAACCATCGGCATAACGGTATCAAGAAACTTGCCCTCGACACCGATTGCTTTTTTAAATCTTTCGCCCAAAATTATCACACTCTTTTATAAAAATACTGCTATAAATATACCATTTTATAGACACGTTGTCAAATTGAGAATGTGGTTATATTTATAATCGCAACGCAGTTCCGACACTCTGCATTTGTCCCCACAAACTATAATTTGCATACAAAAAAAGCACTCGTAATGAGTGCTTAATTTTATTTAACTATTTAAGTGAATCTACAACTCTGCAAGCTGCAAGGGCTGCCACCGCGCCGTCCGCAGTTGCCGTTGTAACCTGGCGGATTGCTTTTGTACGGCAATCCCCTGCTACAAAAATTCCCGTTTGCGCATTTTCCGGCAAACAATCTTCACCTGAGATTACGTAACCGTAGTCATTGAGCTGAACGTTTGACTTGAACGGCTCGTTTTCAGGTTGTTGACCGATTGCAACAAAGACACCGTCAACTAAAAGTTCATTTTTTTCACCTTTAGTGTCAAGCATTAAGCCCTTAAACTCTGTATCCCCAAGAATTTCTGCAACTGTTGTGCCGAGAATTACTTCGATATTTTCTTTTTCGTTCACTGCATTTTGAAGTGCCTGTTCACCTGTAAGAAAATCGAGATTTTGAACAACGTAAACCTTTGTGCAAATGTCAGAAAGCATTACTGCCTCTTGCAAAGCGGTGTTACCGCCACCAACGATTGCAACGGTTTGATTTCTGTAAAATGCACCGTCGCAAACGGCACAGTATGAAATTCCTTCGCCTGTAAAGTCGTTTTCTTTTGGAAGACCTAACTGTCTGTGGTGTGAGCCAGTTGCAATAATAACCGTCTTGCCCTTAAACTCGCCACCTTCAGTTGTTACAGTAAAATCACCTGTGCTACCGGAAATACCGGTAACACAGTCCATTTCGATTTCCGCCCCTTGACCGAGCACTTGTTCAATGAGCTTATCTGCAAATTCAACGCCGCTCATCACTGCAAAGCCAGGGTAATTTTCAACTCTTGGTGAATGAGTAATCTGTCCGCCAAAGGTTGATTTTTCAATAACGAGAACAGATTTTTCTGCTCGTCTTGCATAAAGTGCGGCAGTAAGCCCCGCAGGACCTGCACCCACAACGATTATATCGTACATTCTGAAAACTCCTTATTTGTTGTAGTTTTCAATGAAACCTTTAATGTTAGAAAGGTTTACAATTTTTTCTGCAACGCCACCCTTAATTACAATAAGAGTTGGTGCCTGACGGATTTCAAACTTAGAAGCCATATCAGGATTTTCGTCTGCAAAGATTTCTTCAAACTGAATTCCTGCTTTGTTAAGGAATTGAACTGCCATCTTGCAGTTTGGACAAGTTCTTGTAGCGAAAAGGATAATCTTATCTTCAGCTTCTACTTTTACCTCGTCACAAGCACAAGCGTCTTCAACCTGAACGTTATGTGGTTCTGTAGATTCAGCGATATTATAAACTTTTCTGTCCTTATATTCCTGAGCTTTACCATCATTCCAGTTTTTAACAGGACGATAGTAACCAGTAATTCTTGAGTAAACTTCAGCTTCTTCACCACATTCTGGGCAAGTGAATGCTTCACCTGCAATATAGCCATGGTTCTTACAGATTGAATAGATTGGAGAAATTGAGTAGTAAGGAAGTCTGTAGTTAGATGCAATCTTTCTTACAAGGTCTGCACAAGATTTCCAATCAGGAAGTTTTTCACCAAGGAATGCGTGGAAAACAGTACCTGATGTGTAGAGAGTATGAAGCTCATCCTGCATATCAAGTGCTTCAAAGATATCCTGAGTATATCCAACAGGAAGGTGTGAACTATTTGTATAGTAAGGTGTTTCACCTTCTTTTCTACCTGCTGTAATAATGTCAGGATAGTATTTAAGGTCGTGCTTTGCAAGACGGAATGCTGTTGACTCTGCAGGAGTTGCTTCAAGGTTGTAAAGGTCACCATAAAGTTCCTGATAGTCAGAAAGTCTTATTCTCATGTGATTAAGAACATCCTTTGCAAACTGCTGTGTCTTTGCAGTTGTCATATCAGCCTGAAGCCACTTTGCATTGAGACCAACTTCGTTCATACCAACAAGACCGATTGTTGAGAAGTGGTTGTTGAATGTACCGAGATATCTCTTTGTATATGGATAAAGACCTGCATCAAGAAGTTTTGTGATAACATCACGTTTAACCTTAAGTGAACGAGCAGAAATATCCATCATCTTGTCAAGACGAGCATAGAAATCAGCTTCATCCTTTGCAAGATAAGCAATTCTTGGCAAGTTGATTGTAACAACACCAACAGAACCTGTTGACTCACCGCTACCGAAGAAACCACCTGACTTCTTGCGAAGCTCACGAAGGTCAAGACGAAGACGGCAGCACATTGAACGAACGTCTGAAGGTTCCATATCACTGTTGATATAGTTTGAGAAATAAGGTGTACCGTATTTTGCAGTCATTTCAAAGAGGAGTTTGTTGTTCTCTGTTTCTGACCAGTCAAAATCACGAGTGATTGAATAAGTCGGGATTGGATACTGGAAGCCGCGTCCGTTAGCGTCGCCTTCAACCATAACCTCGATAAAAGCCTTGTTAACCATATCCATTTCAGCTTTACAATCTTTATATTTGAAGTCCATTTCCTTACCGCCAACGATACAGTTGAGCTCTGCAAGGTCGTTTGGAACTGTCCAGTCAAGAGTGATGTTTGTAAACGGTGACTGTGTACCCCATCTTGAAGGAGTATTAACGCCGTAAATAAATGACTGAATGCACTGTTTAACTTCTTTATATGAAAGGTTATCAACCTTTACGAAAGGAGCAAGATATGTATCAAATGATGAGAAAGCCTGAGCACCTGCCCATTCATTCTGCATAATACCAAGGAAGTTAACCATCTGGTTGCAGAGTGTTGAAAGGTGAGCAGCTGGAGCTGATGTAATCTTACCGGGAACACCGCCGAGACCTTCTTGAATTAACTGTTTAAGCGACCAACCTGCACAGTAGCCTGTAAGCATTGAAAGGTCGTGAATGTGGATATCAGCATTTCTGTGAGCACTGCCGATTTCATCGTCATAGATTTCTGAAAGCCAATAGTTAGCAGTAACTGCACCTGAGTTTGAAAGAATCAAACCACCTACTGAATAAGTAACCGTTGAGTTTTCCTTAACACGCCAGTCGTTAACATTAAGATAGTTGTCAATGATTGCCTTATAGTCAACCATTGTTGCGTTAATGTTACGCACCTTTTCTCTCTGACGGCGGTAAAGGATATATGCCTTTGCAACTTCGCCGTAGCCTGCCTGAACAAGAACAGATTCAACGCTGTCCTGAATATCTTCAACTGCGATTTGGTGGTCCTTGATTTTTGAAGAAAAGTCAGCAGTAACTTTAAGTGCTAAAAAGTCGATAATATTGTCGTTGTACTCGGTTTCCTGTGCTTCAAAAGCCATTTTAATAGCTTCGGAGATTTTTGATAAATCAAATTCTGCGATTTTGCCGTCTCTTTTAATTACGTTATACATAAAATTGTCCTCCCTTGAATTTTTTCGGTTCGTGTATCATTATATAAAAAAATATTGTGCTTGTCAATAGGCAAACACAATATATTGTGATTTTTTTATTTTTCTAACACAAGATAATGTGTTAAATTCCTCTCAATTCTGTTACGGATAAATCATTTTTGGCAATATTCAACAGTTTTTGAAGGTCAGTTTTGTCATATCCGCTATATCCTGAACAAATTAAGTCCCCTGAGTCAATAAATCCCTGCAAAAAGTATTTTTTCGCACCTTGAATCCACAACACAATATCTTGTATATCCTTTTCATCGTGCAATTCTTTTACGACGGTTGTGCGGAATTCATAATCCACACTGCCGTTTATTAAAAATTCCACGCTTTCGTTGATTTTGGAAATATCAATATTATTAAGTCCTGCGGCAGTACCGTATTTTGCTTGTGAATTTTTTATATCCATCGCAACGTAATCAACGAGACCGCTGTTAACAACGTCTTTCAGCACGTCGGGACGATATCCGTTAGTGTCAAGTTTGACACTGTAACCCAATTCTTTGATTTTTGCAAGAAAATCTTTTAAGTCAGGCTGAAGTGTCGGCTCACCGCCTGTAACACAGACTCCTTCCAGAATACCCTGCCTTTTCTGAAGGTAACTGAAAAATTCTTCTTCACTTATTCTCTCATCATCTATATCCGTTACAAGAGATGCATTGTGACAAAAAGGACAACGGAAATTGCACCCTGCGGTAAAAACAGTACAAGCCATTTTCTCAGGGTAATCAAGAAGTGTTAATTTTTGCAATCCTTTAATCAGCATAATATCAGTCCTTAATATAATCAGTTTAAAAAGTCTGCACAGAATTACTGTGCAGACATAAATTTAATCATCAACTAAAATTGTAACGGCGTGTTCTTTTGTTACAACCTCAACGAAGCTGTGTTTTCCGCCATATTCACCGTCAAGAGTCCAGTCAACCTCATCTTCAAACCAGAACTTGAAGTTTTTGCCGTGTCTTAACACAAGATTTTCATTGTGAAGCACGTCTTTAGTCACAAACATATCACGGACGATGGTTACAAGGTCTTTCGGATTTTTCGGCATTCTTATAAGCGCCAATTCGTGATATCCGTCATCAAACTCTACTCCTGCTTTTTTAAGCACGGGAAAACCTGCTACCGAATAAGAGTTTGACACTCCGCCATAAAAGAATTTTCCCTCAATGATTTCGCCGTCATCACACTGGATTTTAGCTTTAAAGCCTTTAATCTTATGTACCTCTTTAACGGTTTCCCAGTAATAAGCGCCTCTGCCTATTTTATTTTTAAGACTCTGCTTTGCCTTGTAAGACACATCACAGAAGTTTCCAAAGCAAGAAACATAGACAAATTGCTCTTTGCCATTGAAATCACCGATATCAATATGCATTTCGTCGCCGTCGATAATTGCATCAACCGCCTTTAACGCATCTGTTGGGATATGCACGGAATGAGCAAAGTCATTCGTTGTGCCAAGTGGAATATAACCGATTTTGCATTTAAGGTTATTTTCCATTACACCGCAGATTGTCTCTTTAAGCGTACCGTCACCGCCAAGGCATACTATATAATCCTTGTCATTACCATATACACCTGTAACAACCGTAGCGTTTTTGTCAATTTCCGTATATCGTGTTTCAACCTGAAAATCTGCATCTTCAAGTTTCTTTTCGATTTTCGGAAGATAATCAACTGCACGGCGTTTTCCTGCGGTAGGGTTAACAATAAGCAAAAGCTTTTTACTCATATCAGAACTCCAATTTTTTATTGATATAATCAACCAACTGGTCGATTGGAAGTCTTATCTGTTCCATTGTATCTCTGTCACGGACTGTTACGCAATTATCAGCTTCACTTTCGTCATCACCAACAGTCTGGAAGTCAACCGTGATACAGAGAGGAGTACCGATTTCGTCCTGACGGCGATATCTTTTACCGATTGAACCTGCATCATCATATTCCACGTTGAAATACTTTGAAAGCATATCAAAAATTTCTTCAGCCTTATCACCGAGTTTCTTTGAAAGCGGAAGAACCGCAGCCTTAACAGGCGCAAGGGCAGGATGGAAATGCATAACAACGCGAGTGTCGTTCTTTTCTGCATCAACGACTTCCTCGTCATAAGCCTCAGTCAAAAGAGCCAGGAAGAGACGTTCAACGCCCAAAGACGGCTCGATAACGTAAGGAATATATCTTTCTCCTGTTACCTGGTCGATATATTCAAGGTTTTTACCGCTTGTATTAGCGTGCTGAGTAAGGTCATAGTCAGTTCTGTCAGCAATACCCCAAAGTTCACCCCAACCGAATGGGAAGAGATATTCAAAGTCAGTCGTTGCTTTTGAATAGAAGCAAAGTTCTTCAGGGTCGTGGTCACGAAGTCGAAGATTTTCAGGCTTCATTCCGAGAGAATAGAGCCAATCACGGCAATAGCTTCTCCAATAATCAAACCATTCAAGGTCAGTACCCGGTTTGCAGAAGAATTCAAGCTCCATCTGTTCAAATTCACGAACACGGAAAATAAATTTACCCGGAGTAATCTCGTTGCGGAATGATTTACCAATCTGAGCAACACCGAAAGGAACTTTCTTTCTCGTTGTTCTCTGTACGTTCTGGAAGTTTACGAAAATACCCTGTGCCGTTTCAGGACGAAGATAGATTTCACTCGTTGAGTCTTCGGTAACACCCTGGAACGTCTTGAACATAAGGTTGAATTGGCGAATATCTGTAAAGTTGTGTGCACCACAGTCAGGACAAGGAATAGAATGTTCCTTAATGTAATTAGCCATTTCTTCGTTTGACCAGCCTGCAACGTTAGTGCCGTCAAAGTTTTCGATAAGGTTGTCGGCACGGTGTCTTGTTTTACACTGACAGCAGTCCATAAGCGGGTCAGAGAAACCGCCAAGGTGACCTGATGCCACCCAAGTCTGCGGATTCATAAGAATAGCTGAATCAAGACCTACGTTATATTTGTTTTCTTGGATAAATTTCTTTCTCCAAGCCTTTTTAATGTTTTCTTTAAGTTCAACGCCAAGCGGGCCGTAATCCCAAGTGTTTGCAAGTCCGCCGTAGATTTCACTACCTGCGTAAACAAAACCTCTGCCCTTTGAAAGAGCAACAAGTTTTTCAAGTGTTTTTTCTGTATTAAGCATAATTTACTTTCAATCCTTTAATCTATATTATTGAAATATCTTCCAAATTTTATTCAGAAACTCCTGCTTTGGCTTTATCAAACTCTGCTTCAATTTCTGCTGAAGGCTTCTTTGTAGCAAGAGAAACTGCAACAATGAAGATTGAAGAAACGATAAATGCAGGAAGAAGCTCGTAAATTGCAAACACACCGCCAAAGGTTGGATTAAGAACAAGTTTCCAGAGGAATACCGTTGCGGCACCTGAAAGCATACCTGCAACAGCACCTGCGCGGTTTACTCTCTTCCAGAAAAGTGAGAAGAGCATAAGCGGTCCGAAGGTTGCACCAAAGCCTGCCCAAGCGAATGAAACGATGTTGAAAATAACACTTTCTTCATCGAGAGCAATTACCATACCGATAAGTGCAACAATCATAAGTGCAATACGTGATACCCACATAACCTTTTTGTCGTCAGCATCCTTCTTAATCACGCCTTTATAAACGTCATTTGCAAGAGCTGAAGATGCGATAAGAAGATAAGAGTCAGATGAGCTGATTGTAGCGGCAAGAATACCTGCCATAATCACACCTGCAAGTACAGGGTGAAGAAGTGTTTCACTCATAAGAACGAACACGTTTTCAGCGCCGCCCTTTGTGAGAAGAGTCTCTGCTGAAGGCAACATTGCACGGCCGATAATACCGATTGCAACTGCTGCAAAAAGAGAAATTACAACCCAAACCGTTGCAATTCTTCTTGACTTTTTAAGCTCACTTGCTTTGCGGATTGCCATAAATCTTAAAAGAACCTGTGGCATACCGAAATAACCAAGACCCCAAGCAAGCATTGAGCAGATTGTAAGCAACGGATATCCCACAGCTTCACCGAATACAGGAACACCGTTTTCAACCAACTGCATACCTGCTTCATTTGTTACAGGGTTAGCAATTTCAGTAAGTGAGAAATAGCCTGAAATTGACTCTGCATTTGCCATAACCGCATCAATACCGCCTGCATGGATTGTACCGAGCACCAACACTGAAACGAGAGCTACAATCATAACGATACTCTGCATAAAGTCAGATGCGCTTTCAGCAAGAAAGCCGCCAAGGAAGGTATAAACGATAACGAAAAGAGCGCCGACAATCATCATTGATGTATATGAATAGCCGAACAACGTGCTGAAAAGTTTACCGCAAGTAACGAAACAGCTACCTGCATAAACTGTGAAGAATACAAGAATTAAAACTGATGCAATAATTCTGATAACCTTTTTGTTTTCGTGGAAACGGTTTGAGAAAAATTCAGGCACGGTGATAGCGTCACCGCTGATTGCTGAATAATTACGAAGTCTTTTTGCAACGATAAGCCAGTTAAGATATGTACCAAGTGCCAGACCTACTGCTGTCCAGGTTGCGTCTGCAAGACCGCACCAATAAGCAACACCCGGAAGTCCCATAAGAAGCCATCCGCTCATATCTGAAGCCTCGGCACTCATAGCCGCAACCCAAGGACCTAAACTTCTGCCGCCCAAGAAATAATTTTCTGTGTTTTTGTTTGCTCTGCGTGCAAAGAATATACCTATTCCGATAACAATAGCCATATATCCTGCCATAGCAAGAAATATCATCATCTGATTTGACATTTCATTCATCCTTTCATCTCGTGGAATACTACCCCACTATATATACCATTATATTGTAATAAAAAAATGGCGATTTGTAAAGAGTTTTATCAATACAAATCGTCATTTAATTGTATATTTTATCAGTTTTTCAGGTCAGGCAACTCGTCAAGAGTGATTACGTAGTCATCGTTATAAATACTTTTCAAGTCTTCAACAGAATTTGTATCCACAAGATATTCCGTATGCCAAGTTAAAAACCATACCCAACCTGCATTTTCTTTTTCTAATTCGCTGACCGTCGGGATTGTACCGCATTCGTGGAAGCACACGGGCTTTTCGTTACTTACAACCTTTTTTACTGCTTTGAAAAGGTCACCGTGAGCACCTGCTTCGTAAGAATCTGCACCTGCAATATCCACGTATTCGTCCCCCGGATAAAATTCTTTGTACATCTCATTTTTGTGAGAGAAGCCCAGCACCCAAATAAGATTATCGAGTCCCCAATAATTTGTGTATCGGTTATACATCAAAATCCAGAGTTTTTTAAAGTTTTCAGCGCCGCCGCGACCCCACCAGAACCAGTCGCCGTCAAGCTCATGAAAAGGTCTCCACAATACAGGAATTCCTTTTTCCTGTAATTCTTTGAGCGCCTTTGCGCCCTTATCCATACCCTCGATAAGAGTATTGTATTCGTCCGTACCTTCGGTCAAGGCTTTTTCCCAATCGGCAATATCAGTTTCTTTGCATTCGTCCCAGCTTCCGCTGAAATCCGAACCGCAATGCCAACAGATTGAAACAATTCCGCCTTTTTCATACCATTCAATTGCACGACGGTTTACGCCCTCAAAATCGTCGTTCATATAATCAAGTCCACGGATAGCAGGATATTTGCCCGTATTTTCATAAATATATTCAAATTCGTATTGCTCACCGTCAACCCAGGTTGATTCCTGTTGGCCTGAAATTATATAGTTGCCATAAGTCTCACAAATATATGAATAAAGTTTTTTTGCGTTTTCAGATGCATTTGAGTTCGATATTGAGTACTCTTTTTTGTCATTACAACCACAGAGCAATAATAACGTTACGGATAAAATTGTTGCAACAATCTTTTTCATAACCGTTTCCTTATATCTTCTTTGTGATTTTCCCATAAACTACACCGAGCTTTTTAGAGTAGAACTTGCGAAGTTTTTTCTGTTCTTCAGTCATAACCTCTTTCAAAATCGGCTTTTTCAGAGCTTCCATATTGCCATCGTCAAGGATGAATGCCTGAGTCATACAAATTCCGCCCTTACCCTTTAACTGTGCACGGACGTAGCAACTGATTTTGTCAGAAAGTTCTGCAAGATTGATTGTAGCAGTCATTTCTCCGTCAGCATCAATTGACTCGGTCTTGATAACTTCGCCGTCGGCAATCCAATCAATTTCCCTGCAATTTACACCTGCAAGTGTGATTGTATCGTTATCATCATCAACTGCGATTTTTGTGACTCTCGGACAAACACCCTCGCCCTTGAAATCTTCGCCCAATTCGTTTTTAGCATAACGGGCAATTGAGAAGAAAGTGCCTGTTTCCATAGCGTTGCGAAGTGTGTCGAGAGAATATTCAGGAAGAATAAAGTCCATAAATGCAGTATCAATCTGGTCAACCTGATGAGCGTCGCTGTTTGAGAAGCCGAAAACCTTGCGGCCGTAAGGGGTAAGAAGTTTTAATAATTCGTCCCATAAAATACGGTCACTGCGGTTTGGTATATCATACATATTAAGCACTTCAATGCCCATACAAGACGGGAATTTCATAATGAGATTTGCAAAAAAGGCAATATTTTTAGGGTCTTTTGCACAATCAGGATTTTTCTTTGCCTGCAACAAATCTGTCGGATGGTTAATATGAGAAATACCGCCGCTTTTTTCAATAAGCTCCATTGGGATTTCATAATCATATTCAAGCCCCTGAACGCCTTCGTAGGCATTGTCGGTAAAATATCCGTTTACGTGATTTTTCATAACGGTGAACATATTACATTCAATGGCATTCGGCACGTCTTCAAGACCGCGCGTTTTTGTTCTTGTGTTGTTCTGAGTTTTGTATGTACCTGCCTTGATGCCCTTGTACTGTTCTTCTGTCAGATAGCTTCTTTTTCCGTGCCATAAATACTGGAAGTTAAAGAATGGAATATGCGTTGGTTCTTCATTCCAGTATTTTCCTAAAATTCCGTGTTCAGCAAAAGCCAAAATGTCAAAATCATTGTCATAAAAGCCTTTAATCATATCTGTCATTGTATCGTTTGCGTCACTATAAGTTGAATGAGTGTGCAAATTCGTTTTATAGTGGTGCTCCATATCGCCCAATAATTCGGTTACGCTTTCATAGGGATTGAAAATCTTATACTTAGCCATAATTTTCTCTCTTTCAAAAAATAATTATAGTATAAATATACCACTTTGTAAAAACAAAGTCAACGGAAGACACGGTGCTTTACATAATAACCAAAATAAGCAAACAATAATTATCACTTTTCACCAATGGAAATAATACTCAACATAATGTATAATTAAATTATTAAGTTGAAAGGTGTGCTTTTATGAATTATATCAGCAAAAAAGAAAAAATCAGCTTTTTATCCGGTCTTGCAGGGCAAAACGTTGTCTATTGCTTTATCGGTGCTTCTTTCTTTCAGTATTTCTTGACGGATATCGCGCTGTTCCCTACTAATCTCGTGATATCAGGCGTCAACGTAAACGTTGTGGCTATTCTTCTTATTGCCATGAAAATTTGGGATGGCGTTAACGACCCGATTGTTGGCTCAATCGTTGACCGTCACCGTTTTAAAAACGGCGAAAAGCTCCGACCGTTACTTAAATACACCCCTGTTCCCGTGGGTATATTTACGGTGCTCGTTTTCGTGGTTTTCTCAACGGAAGAAAGTCTTTTGTGGCTTCGTTTAGGTTATTTTGTAATAATGTATCTTTGTTGGGATATTTCTTACACCATGCAGGACGTTGCCATCTGGGGTATGACCGCAGTTGTCACACCAAACTCAAGTGAACGTGACAAATTCGTTCAGTTAGCACGTACTGTCGGCTCTGTTTTCTACGGTGTATTCAGCGCAGTAATACCAATGGTTATGGAAATCGTTGCTAAACAGTCAGGCAATTCCTTGGCGCTTATGACGGTTTTATTTGCAACTATCTTCGGTCTCGGCGGTGCTTTAATCAGCGCAAAATGCTACAAAGCGCAGGAAAGAGTTCGTCTTGTTGAGCCTGAAAAGCAACAAACGTCAATCCTTGAATGCTTCAAACTCTTATTCCAGAACAAGATGCTTATGCTCGTTACACTGTCAAATATTTTTGGTTCATTGGCATTCGGCAACAGCCTTGTTACATATTTCTTCAAATACAAAATGCCTGAAATTTCGGTTGCAGGTTTTGTGCTTGGACCTTTAACTCTCACAACCGTTTACGGCGCTATTACTTATGCACCGAGCTTCTTGGGTATGATTTTTGCCGATAAACTTAAAGTGAAATTCAAGGGGCACCGAAATCTTCTCATCTTTATTCAGATTTGTACAATTGTGGGTAAGGTTCTTGCCTGGATTATCGGATTTGAGGGTAATAACATTCTTATTGGTATGATTATTATGGCAATCTGTTCAATCCCATCAGGTGCCGCAAGTATTGCTCAAACCTCTCTTTTCTGCGACAGCGTTGACTATATGGAATGGAAAACAGGCAAACGCACAGAAGGAGTTACCTTTGCAATGCAGACCTTCTTCACAAAGATTTCAAGCGGTATTACGGGCGCTCTTGCAACATTCTCTCTTGGTATTCTCGGCTACGTTGCCGTTGAAGACGTTGAAGGTGCGGTTTATCTTGGAACACAAAGCGAAGCCTTTGAAAACTGGATTTGGCCGTTAACAATGCTTACTCCTGCAATCGCGGCACTTCTCTATATCATTCCGTTGCTCTTTATTAAATACACACCCGAACAAAAAGCTCAGATTGAAAAAGAACTTGCAGAAAGAAGAGCAAAAGCGGAAATCACAGAATAATAGATGTAAAAAATATACTCCTGACAGATTTCATTATCCGTCAGGAGTTTTTTGATAAATTAGAGTTTGTCGGGCTCTTTTGTATGGTGATATCACCCTCTTGTCTCCCCTGAAAGGGGAGATGTCACGAAGTGACAGAGGGGTTATTCAATTAAACAACAAACCCCTCAGTCTCGCATAC
>JAZQYK010000054.1:0-30593 GCA_045633505.1 Candidatus Fimenecus sp.
ATCTCATACCAATTAGGGTGGGGCGGAATTGTGTTTTTCCGTCAAATCCCAACTATATCTATCGGTTGGAAAGGGGCTGCATAATTGAAAAACAATCCAATTATTATCGACCTCAAAAACATAAGCGTAAGCTTTGACAATCAAAAAATTCTCAACAATATCAATCTCTACATCCGTGACGGTGAATTTATCACTTTTCTCGGCCCTTCGGGTTGCGGAAAAACAACAACTCTGCGAATAATTGCAGGTTTTTTACAGCAGGATAGTGGGGACGTTATTTTTGAAGGTAAAAATATCAATGGTGTCCCTGCATACAAACGACAGGTGAACACCATTTTTCAGCGTTATGCGCTTTTTCCGCATTTGAATGTTTATGAAAATATTGCTTTCGGTCTGCGCCTTAAAAAATGGAAGGAAGACGATATTAAAGCAAAGGTCAGTGAAATGCTGACTCTCGTTAACCTTAAAGGCTTTGGCAACAGACGAATTGACTCTCTTTCAGGCGGTCAGCAACAACGTGTTGCAATTGCTCGCGCATTGGCGGTTAATCCTCGTGTTGTGCTTCTTGACGAGCCTTTGGGCGCTCTTGATTTGAAACTTCGCAAGGATATGCAGATTGAACTTAAAAACATTCAGCAAAAACTTGGAATTACGTTTATTTACGTTACTCACGACCAAGAAGAAGCACTTTCAATGTCTGACACGGTTGTTGTAATGGACGGCGGTGAAATTCAACAGATTGGCACTCCTCTTGATATTTACAACGAGCCAAAGAATGCCTTCGTTGCAGACTTTATTGGCGAAAGTAATATTCTTGACGGTATTATGAAAGAAGACTTTACGGTTGAGTTCAATAATATTAAATTCAAATGCGTTGACAAGGGCTTTAAAGAAAACGAGCCTGTTGACGTGGTAATCCGTCCTGAAGACATTGACGTTGTACCTGCAAGTGAGGGTATGCTTCAAGGTACGGTTACTTCAGTTACGTTTAAGGGCGTTCATTATGAAATTATCGTGGATATTGATAATTTCAAATGGATGATTCAAACCACTGAAAAAAGTGAAGTCGGCGACGTAATCGGCATTTCTATCGACCCTGATGAAATGCACATTATGAAAAAATCACAGTATTCCGGTCTTTACGGTGACTACAGCTCCTTCAGTGATGAATTTGACGAGCTTTCTGAAACTTGATTTATATATTCTTTGAAAAGGTGGTGAGACTATGAAGAAGTCTTCCCTTGCACAAAAACTTTTAAACGCACCTTATATGCTCTGGTCAGTACTTTTTATAGTTGCACCGCTTATAATGGTTCTTTATTATGCGTTCACTGACTCGACGGGTGCGTTCACGTTTGAAAATATTGCACAGATTGGTGACTATACGACTACGTTTATATTATCAATAAGCTACGGTGCCGTTGCAACGGTAATCTGCCTGTTGATTGCTTATCCTTTTGCATATTTTCTTGCGCAGACAAAAGCGTCTTTCCAACGGGTTGCAACAATGCTTGTAATGTTGCCTATGTGGATGAGCTTTCTTATCCGTACTTATTCGTGGATTACAATTTTAGGTGAGTCAGGCGTAATCAATCGCTTTTTAGGACTTTTCGGCATTGAACCGTTGCAGATGCTCAATACAGGCGGTGCAGTTATTCTCGGTATGGTTTATAACTTCCTGCCATATATGATTTTACCGCTTTATACATCGCTTTCAAAAATGGATAATTCCCTTGTTGAAGCGGCTCAGGATTTGGGCTGTAATAAGTTCTATTGTCTTCGCAAGGTTATTTTCCCACTTTCAGTTCCAGGTATTGCAAGTGGTGTTACAATGGTGTTTGTTCCAAGCGTTAGTACATTTTATATCACTCAGAAATTGGGTGGCGGACAGATTACACTTATTGGTGACGTTATTGAAGGTCAGTTCCAGACTGCTTATAATTATAACCTCGGTGCCGCATTGTCACTGGTGTTAATGGTTATGATTTTAATCTGTCTCGGTGTGCTTAATTATTTTGCAGACAGCGATGATGACGGAGGTGTGTTGATATGACCAAAACTTCTCCTTTATCAAAACTTTATTTAGCGTTGGTGTTTGTTTTTCTCTATGCACCAATGGTTGTTATGATGGTATTTTCCTTTAACGGAACAGAAAGCACGTATATTTTTGAAGGCTTTTCACTTCAATGGTATGAAAAACTGTTTCAGGATAAGGTTACGATGGATGCTCTCAAAAACACAATTGTGTTGGCAGTGGTTTCAGCGGCAATTGCAACGGTGCTTGGCACAATGGCGGCTGTGGGAATAAACGCAATGAGAAACAAATACATCAAATCCTCCGTTATGACCGTTACGAATATTCCAATGATGAATCCTGAAATAGTTACGGGTATCTCTATGATGCTTTTGTTCGTTTTTGCAGGAGCATTATTGAATAAAAAAGACATTCTGGGCTTTGGCACTATCCTTATTGCTCACGTAACGTTCCAGTTGCCTTACGTTATTCTTTCAATACTGCCAAAACTTAAACAGACTGATAACAGAATTTTTGAAGCGGCTCAGGATTTGGGCTGCCATCCCGTTAAAGCCTTTTTCAAGGTGGTTTTTCCGGCAATTTTACCGGGCATTATCTCAGGTGCAATTATGGCTTTCACCTTATCACTTGATGATTTCATTATCAGTTATTTTACAAACGGACCTGATTTCCAGACTCTGCCAATTCACATTTTCTCAATGACAAAGAAAAGAGTTAAGCCCGATATGTACGCGCTTTCAACTCTCATTTTCGGAGCAATGTTTGTTCTCTTAATTCTTATGAACGTGGCACAGTCACGTTCTGATAAAAAGCAGAGAAGAAAGCAGAAGGAGGGTAATGAATGAAAAAACTACTCTCTATAATCCTTGCTGTGTTAGTAATTGCTTCAGTCTTCACAATTTCGGTTTATGCCGAGGACGAGATTTTCCCTCAGGAAACGATTGATTATTATAAAAATCTTGGACTTCAGGGAACAATCCTCAACGTGTATAACTGGGGCGAATATATCGACGACGAAGAAATTGACGTAATCACGGAATTTGAGCGTCTGACGGGATGCGACGTGAATTATACAACCTTTGAATCAAATGAAAATATGTATTCAAAGCTGTCAGGCGGCGGAGTTAGTTACGACGTGATTATTCCGTCAGATTATATGGTTGAACGTCTCATTTCCGAGGATATGCTTTTGCCACTTGATTACAGTAATATTCCCAATTACGACAAGTATTTTGATAATGATAAATACGGTCATCTTGTGGAAAACGGAATAAGTGATTATGCCGTAATTTATAACGTGGGCACAACAATTCTTATTTACAATACAAAATACGTAAAAGAAGCGCCTACCAGCTGGAAAGTGCTTTGGGATGAACAGTACAAGGGCAAAGTGCTGATGTTCAATAACCCTCGTGATGCTTTTGCTATTGCTCAATTTTCATTAGGTCAGAGTATCAACACAACAAAAAAAGAAGATTGGGATGCAGCAGCAGCACTTCTTTTAGAACAACGCCAAAAAGTAAAACCTGAATATGTAATGGATGAGGTTTTCATCAAAATGGAAAGCGGTGAATACGCTTTTGCTACTTACTATGCAGGTGACTATGAGCTGATGATGGAAAATAATCCTGACCTGTCTTTCGCATTCCCCGAGGAAGGTGTGAACACCTTCTATGATGCAATGTGTATTCCGTCAGCATCCCAGAATAAAAAAGGCGCTGAAGCATTCATTAACTTTATGTTAGAGCCTGAAATCGCACTTGCAAATGCGGAATATATTTATTATGCAACACCGAATAAGTCGGTTTTGGAAAATGAAGATTACTCGTTGGCTGACAGTGAAGCGGTTTATCCTGAAAACCTCCAGAACAGTCAGGCATTCCATAATCTTCCGACTGATACGCTTCAATATATGAATACTCAGTGGATGAAGGTTAAGGGCGAGAATGATACACAGGGCTTGTACGTAGGCTTTTTCTCAGTAATATTTATAGTGATAGTTATTATTGTTATAAATATGATAAAAAAAGCAAAAATGAAAAAATATTATGATGTATAAAAATGTGTGAATTACTCACACCTTTTTTGTTCGTAAAATTGGAGTTTGTCGGGCTCTTTTGTATGGTGATATCACCCTCTTGTCTCCCCTGAAAGGGGAGATGTCACGAAGTGACAGAGGGGTTATTCAATTAAACAACAAACCCCTCAGTCTCGCTTACGCTCGACAGCTCCCCTTTCAGGGGAGCCGAGAACCGACCATATTGGTGTCATAAACATCCCGACAAATTCAAATTTGCAAAATAATCCACAACAAAAAAGCAGGACTTTAACAGTCCTGCTTTTGCTTTGCAAAATATTGAATTAAAGTTTTGAGAAACCGTGACAGTTAATTAACGCGTCGAGCTTTTTACCTTCTTTACAAAGAGGACATTCGTGTGCAGGCACGCTGAAATAATCAGGAATATCCTTTGGGTTAAAAACAGAGTTTACGTTGTAACCATTACATTCTTCGCTTGTACCGAAAATTGAAGCCACACCAACAACGTCACCGCCATAATACTTGATAGCTTCAATAGCAGATTTTGCAGTATTACCTGATGCAACAGAAACTGCCATAATAAGCACGTGCTTGTCTTTAATCATAGGCACAATGTTGTCGCGGAAAATAATCTGTGAACCGTTAACGATTTCAGGTGTCACAATATAAATTGTCTGATGAGCATTAATGTTTACATAGTCGCTTTTTGTAAGCTCGTTAGCAACACAAGTACCCACAACCTCCATACCGTCAAGACAAAGGACAGTGTCAATAATGCTGTTGCTGTATCTGTGATTTTTGCAGATTTCTTTAGCAATAGCCTTTGCTTCAGAAAGACGGGATTTCTGCGCAGCAACATCTATATAATAATTGCTGTGTGCGCTGTTTGTTGCGAAATGACCTTTTGCAACGCGAAGGAACAAATTGTTCTGATTTGTCTTGATTTTTGTAATGCTTGTTGTTGGCATAAAAATCCCCCTTGATTTTATAGTGTTTTTTATGTTATACATTGTAAACTAAAATCACGAGAATTTCAAGAAAATATTACAAAAAAATGTGAAAAAAATATAAATTTTTGTGTTAATTGCATTGAAAATCGGAATATTGTCTTCTGCTTATAGCCCCATTGATTATGCTTTCTTATATTGCTTACCCGTGTGGTCAATATAATAATTTTCTTTATATATCAAATCATTCACCGAAACGAATGAATAGCCTTGTTTTGTGAGTTCTGTGAGAATAATGTCAAGAGCAGGGGCAGTATTGTCAACACCATTATGAAAAAGCACAATCGAGCCATTGCTCACACCATTCACAACCCTATTAACGATTTCATCAACACTAAGCTTCGTGTAATCGAGAGAGTCACAATTCCATTGAATTGTAAGCATATCCATATCTGTTGCGACTTCAATGCTTTGGTTTGTGTAATCACCTGACGGAGCCCGAACAAGTGTAATCTTTTCACCTATAATACCCTCTAGTTTTTCATTACAATCAAAAATTTCTTTTTTTATTTCTTTTCTTGAGCATTTTGAAAAAGCCTTGTGTGTGTCAGAATGATTGGCAATTGTGTGTCCCGCATCATAAAAAGCCTTGACACTTTCAGGGAATTTCGATGCCCAATCTCCTACAATAAAAAAAGTAGCAGTTGCATTGTGCTTTTTTAGTATTTCAATAAGTGTGTCCGTGTCCTGATTAGTCCAGGCTGCGTCAAAGGTGATTGCAATTTTCTTTTCCTGTGTATCAACTGAATAAATAGGCAATTTTCTTGTAGTTGAAGAAACTGTGACAAAATGATTAGTTAACAGATAAATAGCGAAAATTGAAATAATTATGAAAAACAGTACAATCAGTAATCCGCGTCGTTTAAAAACAAATATCCTCATAAAAAACAACCCCCGTCAATTATATGACGGGGGAAATATTGTTTATGTATTGATTTTATTTGCGAAGACTTGCGATTTCATTTTCGATAAATTCTTCCAAAGACAGTTGCTCATTCATTTGCTTTTTGAGACTCTTGCCCACGATAACGTTAAGCGTAACGTTAACAATGAAAAGCACCGTACCAACAATAAAGCCGATTCCAAGACTGCATTCAGTTATAATGCCGCCGCCAAGGGTGGTACAAGCGTTTGTGAACTGAATAAAGAAAACTGAAGCCGCTGCCCAAGAGATTGTGCTGATTACGTTAAGAATAATGTTTAACGTGTATTTAAGTTTAATTCCCGAAATAAGAAGCACGAAGAAATTAAGCACACCGCAAACAACAGCTAAAAGTAAAAGCACACAAGCGATTATAACCATAAGAGCTGCATTACCGAGTACTTCTCCGCCAATAAGTTTTAATGCGCTTCCGATATCTACTTTAAGAAGATAGTTGAGAACAAAAGTCAAAAATGAAACGGATTCTTCACTGTTGCGGAAAGGAAGTGTTAAATTAAAGTTGTAAAGCGGAAGGACAAGCGCGATAAGAGGCGCAAAGGTCATAACAAGACGAACAATGCGAAGCTTTGAACCTGCAACCGCACTTTTAAAGTTAGCAGTTTTGTAATGCAATTGAGCAAATGCGTGTTCTGCGGTGTCAGAGTCGCTGTCGAGTCTTTGCTCCCATTGATAATTAGGAATATTTGTGCCACATTTTGGACATTCTGCCTTGACGTTCCAAAGTTTTAAGGTGTGTCCGCATTCAGGGCATTTAGCAGCCATAAAATCAACTCTTTCTATAAAATCAAAAATATCTTAATAATTGTACTACAATTATTTGCGTTTTGCAAGTCTAATTACGTTCCAGGAAAGTGATTTGAGTTTAATTTGAAGATTTTTTCCGTCAAGCACGGGCTTTTCGGTAACAAAAGGTTTTACTGGCGTGGAAATTGCGCTGTTTTCAGCTTTAATGTCATATCCGCTCATTTCAATGTGTTCAACAACTTCAAAATTTTCAAAATCAAGAAGTGAAACGTCAAAAAGTATATCTTCTTCCATATTTCTGTTAACCGCAAAGATTGTGAGATTTTCTTTATCTTCGCTCATAGTCGCAATACTTTCAACGTCAGGCACGTCTGTGAATTCCTTCGTGTCGTGTTTGGGCGAAATTACTCTTGAATCCAAGGTGTATCCGCGGCCGTAGTTTGAAAGATGCATAAACGGATAGAATATGGTCTGCTCCCAACAAGCACCGCCGTTTTCAGTCATAATCGGCGCAATAACGTTGACAAGCTGAGCAAGACAAGCGACTTTAACTCTGTCTGCGTGTTTTAAAAGCGTCATAAGAAGAAGACCGACTAAAAGCGCATCTTCAAAGTTATAAATATCTTCAAGCTGATGCGGAGCCATACTCCATTTTTCAAAAGGAGCACCGTTTGAATGATACCAGACGTTCCATTCGTCAAAAGAAAGATTAACGGTATGCTTTGAACGTTTTTTTGCCTTTATGTAGTCGCAAATGCACACTACTGAACTGATAAATTCGTCCATTTTCAAGTTCTTTGCAAGGAACGAAGGTGTATCGTTATCACGGTTTCCAAAATAAATGTGAAGTGAGAGATAGTCAACCTTGTCATAAGCCAAGTCAAGAGTCGTTGCCTCCCACTCGCCAAAGGTATGCATATCTCTTGAAGCGCTTCCGCAAAGGACGGTTTCAATTGATGGGTCAGTCCATTTCATAACCTTTGAGGCTTCAGCGGCAGTTCTGCCGTATTCATAAGCGGTTTTGTGACCAATCTGCCAGTCTCCGTCCATTTCGTTGCCAAGACACCAAAGTTTGATGTTGTGAGGCTCGTCGTATCCGTGTGAACGGCGAAGGTCACTCCAATAACTGCCTGATTTGTGGTTGCAGTATTCAACAAGATTTCTTGCTTCTTCAGGGCCGCGAAGTCCAAGGTTAACTGCCATCATCGGTGATGTGTTTGCTTTTTTACACCAAGAAGCAAACTCGTTCGTACCAAAGAGATTAGGCTCGGTAACACCCCATGCAAGCTCCAACTTTTTAGGTCGAAGCTCTTTCGGTCCGACACCGTCTTCCCAATTGTAGCCTGAAACGAAGTTACCGCCGGGATAACGCACGATGGGAACGTTCAGTTTCTTTACTTTCTCGATTACGTCCTTTCTGAAGCCGTCGCCGTCAGCAGTTGGATGCTCGGGTTCATAAATTCCCCCATAAACTGCTCTGCCCAAATGTTCAATAAAAGAACCGTAAATTCTGTCATCAATTTTAGCACTTGTGAATTCAGATACAAGTGACATTTTTGCCTTTTTCATATATAAATACCCCCAACGGTAATTATTTTGCTTTAGTTGTGCTTTCCTCTTCTTCAACGTATTGCTTTTCAGCTAAGAAGGTTTGAAGAATTTTTATATTTTCATCAAAATCCATAACAAGACAAGAACCAACACCCGAGATACTCTTGCTTGACCAAGTGTTGTCAGCAGGGATTGATTGCTGAACAATGTGATATGAATAAGCCTGATTAAACAATGCTTTTGAAGCGATTTTTATCAATTCGCTTGACGTAAAGTTTGTTTTAACGAGAGGAATGATTGTCTCGGCAAGACCGATAAGCGTGGAAACGTCTTGCTGGACTGCTTTTTCAACAATAGCAGTAATAACCTTTCTCTGACGCTGTGTTCTCATAAAGTCAGAATCAAGATATCTCATTCGGCTGTACCAAAGTGCCTGTTCACCGTCAAGCAAAATGTCTTCACCTGCTTCAATGGCAACAATTTTGTCCCTTGTGGGAGTTTTCTTTGAATATTTACTTTCTTTTTCGGTTACGTCAACGGTAACTCCGCCCAATTCATCAACGATTGTGGTGAAGATTTCAAAGTCAACAACTACGTAATAAGGAATGCTGACCTTAAAATTAAGTTCAAGAGTATCCACAAGAGTTTGAATTCCGCCGCGGAAATATGCGGCATTCAGTTTTTCTTTTTTGTCGCGACCTGCAATTTCAACGTATGAGTCGCGAAGAAATGACGTCAGCTTGATTTCTCTGTTTTTGTTATCAAGAGTAACGAGCATCATTGTGTCGGAACGGGAGTCGGTATCGCCTTCACGGGCATCAACACCAACCAACAGAATATTGATTTGTTCCGAGTCGCTGTAAAGAAGATTTTCATTTATGTATTCGTTGTCAACCAACGGTGTTTCTGTATCAAAGGATGATAAAAGTTTGTCAACGGTTGTGTAACCGTAAAAACCCACACATCCCACAAGCACAAGTACGATTGCAAGAAAAACGATAAAAGCATTTCTGACGGGGTGGCTTTGTTTCTGCTTTTTCTGTCTGCGGCGGGGAGGGGGTGCCATATCGCTGTAAACGTCGCTGATGTCAGCATATTGAATTTCCTGACGGCGACGGTTTTGCACGGCAGAATTGTATTTCACCGTAAAGTCGTCGGTGGAAAACTCCTCTTGCTTGGCAGGGGCACTTTTTCTTTGGTTAGAAGAAAAAGATGAAACGTCTTCATATTCATAAACCTCTGAAGAACTATAAATATCTTCAAACTTGTCGTCGTTTGCAGAGTTACTGAAAATATCTTCAAAATCGTTATTATTGAAACGGTTGTCAGCCAAAATTTGCACATCCTTAAAAATAATAATTATCCCTTATATTTTACAACAATATGCCGAAAATCACAATATATTTTTAGTAAAAAGAAAGTAAAAATAAAAAATGGTCTTAAAAATTTAACTTATATCTTGCAAGATAGAGGGAATTTATGTATAATTGTATCAGTTTAGTTGCGCTGACTGTTGTTTTGTCAGCGGTTTTTCGGGAGTAGTTACATATGTTAGGTAAATATGTCAGGGTGAGAGTGACTCGCCCGATGCACTCCTTTGACAGTGAAAATGGTATTTCGTATCAATTGAATTATGGTACTGTTGAAAGTGGGTTGGACCCACGTTCTTCTGTCAAGGGTGCTTTCGTGATGGGTGTTAATCACAAGGTAAGAGTTTTTGAAGGACGAGTTATTGCAACGATTAAAGCTGACGGCGAAGTTCATCTCGTCGTTGCGCCAAAAAGCAAAAGGTATATCGTTCACGACGTTGAAGATGCAATCGACTTTGCATTTAAAAATAAGAAATATGAACTTTCGTGTCTTTACGAAACCTCTTGCGGTGCGATTGTTTACAGAATAATCAACGGTCAGGTTCGCTTTTTGCTGATTAAAAATAAACGCAGTGCTAATTGGGGCTTCCCGAAAGGCCACGTTGAACGGGGCGAAAACGAACACGAAACGGCTTATCGTGAGGTTTTGGAGGAAACGGGTATAAGAATTCGCTTTATGCCTGATTTCAGATACAAATCCGAATATTCAATCCAGAACAGAATTGAGAAAAAGGTTATTATATTCCTTGCAACAACTGACGATACAAACACAATAATTCAACGGGAAGAAATTGAAGAATACTTGTGGCTAGGTTTTGAAAAAGCAATGAATTCGTTGAAATTCCCTAATGATAAATTCTTGCTAAGAAAAGCTAATGAATATCTTGAAAGGACGAAAGTAATAAATGGTTGAACAAATAGTTGATACAATAATGAGTTTTTTACAGGATAAAGTTCCGGAAGAATTAGTTGCATTTTTGATTTCACTCTGTCCTGTGCTTGAATGCAGAGGTGGTATGATTGCAGCAAGACTTATGGAAATCCCATTTATTAAGGCCTTTTTGATTTGTTATCTTGGCAATATGATTCCAATTCCATTCATAATTCTTTTTATCAGAAAGATTTTTGACTTCTTGCGTCGTTTTAAGTTTTTTGAAAAAATTATTCTTAAACTTGAAGCAAAGACAGAGAAAAACAAAGAAAAGGTACTTAGATATGAGTCCTGGGGACTTCTCATTTTTGTTGCAATTCCACTTCCTGGTACAGGTGGTTGGACAGGTGCTTTAATGGCGGGTCTTCTTGATATGAGATTTAAACGCTCTTTACCAATTATTGCACTTGGTGTTTTGATTGCAGGTTTTATTATGTCTGCAGTAACTTATGGAATTTTTCAGATGTAAATATTAAAAACAACCCCATTCTTAAACTTAAGAGTGGGTTTTTATATTTATAATTTAATATAAAAACGTTGTAAAATTAATCGGATTGTGGTAATATATTATTTGGTATATTATCATCATTTTAGGTATAGGTGATTAGTAAATGAAGATTGTAATTGTTGGCGATGGCAAGGTAGGTGCAACTCTTGTTGAACATCTCTCTCAGGAGGGACACGATATTATTGTTATTGACCAAAGCCCCAAAGTAATTGAACAGGTAGTAAATTCCTATGATGTTATGGGTATTTGCGGTAATGGTGCAAGTTATGAGGTGCAAATGGAAGCGGGTGTTGATGATGCTCAACTTTTCGTGTCTGCAACTTCATCTGATGAACTTAATATCCTTTGTTGTCTTATTGCCAAGAAAGCAGGGGCTGAACACACAATCGCAAGAGTGAGAAACCCTGATTATTTAAAGCAAATTCCTTTCTTTAAAGACGAATTGGGTCTCAGCATGATTGTCAACCCTGAGTTTGATGCTGCAAACGAAATTGCAAAAGTGCTTCGTTTCCCAAATGCTACTAATATTGAAACTTTTTATCGTGGACTTGTAGATTTGGCTGAAATCAAAGTGACTGAAGACAACCCACTGTGCAATACGGCACTTACAGACATTTTCAATAAATTCAATGTGAAAATTCTTGTTTGTGCAGTACAACGCAAGAATGAGGTTATCATTCCTCGTGGTGATTTTACAATTAAGGCAGGGGATAGAATTCACATTACTGCACCTCGTGGTGTACTTGTGAGCTTTATGAAAAAACTTAAAATTTATAAGCATCGCACAAAGGATATTATGATTACCGGTGGTGGCAAATTGGGCTATTACCTTGCCCGTCAGCTTTGTGAGACAGGTGGATATAATGTTAAAATCCTTGAAGCTGATGAACGCCGTTGTGAAAAACTTTGCGAAATGTTGCCTGATGCGAATATAGTTTATGGTGATGGTACTGACCGTGCCACACTTTTGGAACAAGGTATTGACGGACAGGACGCATTTGTTGCTCTTACCACTATTGACGAAGAAAATATTATCTCTGCAATGTATGCAAGTTCCTTAGGTATTTACAAAACAATTGCCAAGGTTAATCGTGTTTCTTATGATGTACTTGAAAGTATTGGTATGGATAGTGCGTTTTCATCAAAGGCAATTGCCGCAAACAGAATCATTGCATTTGTCCGTGCTTTAGAAAATTCAGGGGAAGAATCAAGTGTGCAGACACTTTATAAGCTTGTTGGCGGTCAGGTTGAAGCGCTTGAATTTAATATAAACTCCGATTTTGAAGAAATTGGTGTACCACTTAAGGATATAAGACTTAAGGCTGATACGTTGATTGCTTGTATTATCCGAAATCACAAGGTTATTTTCCCAGGTGGTAATGATTGCATCGAAAAAGATGACAGTCTTGTTATTGTCACAAAACGCAACCACATAAGCAGTATTAACGAAATTTTTGAATAAGGTATTGTTATGAATTATAAAATGGTGTTGAAAACCGTGGGCAGACTTTTACAAGCAGAAGCTTTGATTTTGCTTTTGCCTATGGCGGTTTCACTTTATTACAAAGAAAATCTTTTATATATTTACGGAATTGTAATTGCAATTCTTATAGGTGTGGGTTCACTTATGACCTTGCCAAAACCAAGCACACGCACAATTTATGCCCGTGAAGGCTTTTTAATAGTATCACTTTCATGGATTTTACTTTCGTTTTTTGGAGCACTACCTTTTGTGTTCTCAGGTGAGATTCCATCGCTTATTGATGCAATGTTCGAAGTAGTTTCAGGATTTACAACAACAGGTGCTACAATTTTAGTGGATGTTGAGAGTATATCAAAGAGCCTTTTGTTTTGGAGAGCTTTTACTCATTGGCTTGGTGGTATGGGAATTATCGTTTTTGTTCTTGCTTTTCTGCCACAAAAAGATATGCAGTCAATGCATATTATGCGTGCAGAAGTTCCTGGACCAAGTGTAGGTAAACTTGTATCAAAAACTACAGTTACAGCACGCATACTTTACATAATCTATGGTGTTCTTACAGTTGCACAAATTATTGCACTTCTCTGTTGTGAAATGCCACTTTTTGATAGCGTTACAACTGCACTTGCAACTGCAGGTACAGGCGGATTTTCAGTAAAAAATGCAAGTATTGCCGCATATAATAGTATATCAATTGAATTTGTTACAGCTTTGTTTATGCTTCTGTTTGGTGTAAACTTTAATCTTTATTATCTTATGATAATGCGACAGTTTAAACGTGCATTTAAGAGTGAAGAGTTGTGGACTTATGTAAGTATTGTTGTAGTTTCAACAGGCATTATTGCAATAAATATTATGCCTTTGGTGAAGTCCTTCGGTGATGCACTTCGTCAGGCAGGATTTCAAGTTGCGTCAATTATTACCACAACAGGATTTGGTACTGCTGATTTTGGTGCATGGCCCACACTGTCACAGTTTATGATAATAATTCTTATGTTTTGTGGTGCTTGTACAGGCTCAACAGGTGGCGGACTTAAAGTAGGCAGAATTATGATTCTCGCAAAGGCTGTATTCCGTGAATTGCGCCGTGCAGTTAATCCAAGGAGTGTGAAATGCATTAAACTTGATGGTGCTGTTGTAGATAAAGAAGTAATCTCAACAACCAGTATTTATTTCACAGTTTATATGATACTTATTGCTGCTTCTACATTTTTAATTTCCTTTGACAATATTGATTTACTTGGTGCAACAACTTCGGTAATCAGTTGTATAAATAATATTGGACCGGGACTTTCAAGTAACGGAATGCTTAGTCATTTTGCAGATTATTCTGATTTTTCAAAAATAATTTTCACTGCAGATATGCTTATTGGTCGTCTTGAGATTTTCCCAATGCTTATTATGTTTTTGCCATCAACATGGAGAAAGAGTGCTTAAATGTTACCTAAAAGAGTTTACACAAAAATAAATCTTGATAACATACAAAAGAATATGCAGACTGTTCGCCAAAAGTTTGGAGAGGAAATGCTTATTATGGGCATTGTCAAAGCAAATGCTTATGGCCACGGTGCAGTTGAAACTGCTAAGGCTCTTGTTGAGTTTGGTGCTGATATGTTTGGTGTCGCTGCTATTGACGAAGCGCTTGAATTACGTGAAAACGGTATTGATGCTCCAATCCTTATTTTAGGACAGATTTTCCGTCAGGATTATGAAAGTGCAATCCTTAACGATATTACCTGTACAGTTGTTGATGTTGTAACGGCAGAGGGTATTTCTCAAAAGGCTTGTGAGCTTGGGAAAATTGCAAAAATCCATATAAAACTTGATACTGGTATGGGTAGAATCGGTTTTCAGGCTGATGAAAATGGCGAAACACAAATTAAATCAATTTTTGCACTTGACAATTTAAGTGTTGACGGTGCATTTACTCATTTTGCAAATGCTGATTGTGCTGATAAAACTTCAGCAAAAGCACAGAAAGTAAAATTTCTTAAATTTACCGATAAATTAATTGACGAGGGATATAATTTTCCAATCCGTCATATGTATAACAGCGCTTCTGCAATGGAATTGGATGGTTATGCAGGCGAAATGGTGCGTTGCGGTATTATGCTCTACGGACTTTACCCATCGGATGAAATGAACAAAGACTATAAATTGTACCCTGCACTTGAATTCAAGAGTCACGTTTCATTTGTAAAAACCGTCGGTAAAGGATTTAAAGTAAGCTACGGCTCAACCTATGTAACTGACAGAGAAATGACAATCGCAACCGTGCCCGTGGGCTACGGTGACGGCTATCCGAGATATTTGTCAAGCAAGGGTGAGGTGCTTGTGCACGGAACTCGTTGTAAAATTTTGGGCAGGGTGTGTATGGACCAGTTTATGATTGACGTGTCACATCTTGATAACGTTCAGATTGCCGACGAAGTCACCCTCGTGGGTACGGACGGTAATGAAACGATTACGATTGATGAAATTTCAAATTCAGAGGCAAGATTTAATTATGAATTCTGTTGTTTGATTACTCCAAGAGTGCCGAGAATTTATATAAAAAACGGAAAAGTAGTTGAGTAAGAATTAAGGACGGATAATATGTCTAAGAAAGTAAAAATAATATTCTCAATAATTATTTCACTTTTGCTTGTTGCGGTGATTGTGATTGGTGGTTTTTTTGCAATTTTTCCAATGACGCCCGAGGTGGAAATCAAGTCAGCACAAGCGCAAATTTCAAATAATGATGAAATCCTTGTCGGAAGCTATAACACGGCGGCTCCTTGGGGCAATCTTTTAGAGGGTACATACACAACCCGAAGAATGCATCTCTGGGCACAACAAATCAATAACACGCTTCCTGACTCTTTGGGAGTGCAAGAAATCAACAGCTTTTGGGTTGAAGATTTAAAAGAACTTTTGCCGCAGTATGAATACTATGGTGTTAAGCGCGGCGGCGATGAAAATGAGCAAAAGTCCGAAATGAACGGAATTTTCTATCTCAAAGATAAATATGAGTTGATAGAAAGTAATACGTTCTGGCTGTCGGATACTCCTGAAACCGAGTCTAAATATGAAAATGCAGGTTGTTACCGAATTTGTTCTTACGTTGTCCTTGAAAACAACGTGACGGGTTCAAAATATATTCATCTTAATACTCACTTTGACAATTCAAGTGTTGAAGCACAAAATCTTGGCGGTAAGCTGGTTTGTGAATATGCCGAAAAACTTGCAGAAAAATATGAAAACACACCGATTGTTATTACAGGCGATTTTAATCAATACAGCGACGGAGATTCAGTAAAATTACTTGAAAATAACGGATATACAAATACAAACGGCGGTGTGACGGAACCTACGTTTAACGGTTGGGGTGACAATTCACATTCGGAGCCAATTGATTATATTTTCGTTAAAGGCTTTGAGTCAAGTGACTATACGGTGCATCGGAATACGGGCGAAAAGTCCTATATTTCAGACCACTATATGATTACAACAAAATTAAAATAAAAGATATTAAAAAAGGAGCTGTTAAGTATGAAAAGGCCGCTTGCGTTGGCTGGTTTTATGATGCTTATCAGCTTTTTTATTTTGTCAGAATTAAGTTTTGAGCATTCTCTTTACCTCGTTGGAGCATCGTCAGTATTATTGGTCGTTGCTTTGATAATAAAGAAACTTAGAAAAGACAAAATATTGCTCTGCATTTTAATATCTTTTTTGATTTTTTCAACAAGCTTTATTTTTACGGAAAAGTATTATCTTCACGTTACAGAAAACAATAACGGCCCTTGTGAATTGACGGGTACGGTTTGTGAAACACCCAAGAAATCACAGGTTGCCACTACTTATATCATTAAGGTGCAGGGTGAGAATTATAAAATAAGATATATTTCTCAAGATGACCGAGGCTTTAAACAAGGCGATATAGTCAGCGGAACGGCGGTGCTTGAAAAGGCTGAAAATGAAATTGAATATTTTGAAAGCGGATTGGCAACGAGAGTTTATTTCAATTGCTTGGAAGCGGAAGAAAGTATCCTTGAAAATACGGGCGAAAAGAATATTGCGCTTTCTTTGATAGGTGCTGTCAGAGATTGGTTTGTCGATACGGTCAATCATTATCTTTCGGGAGAAAACGGCAATATTGCAATTGCAATGGCAATTGGTGACAGGACAAAAATCTCCGATGAAACCGTTAACTGCTTTAACTATTCGGGAACTGCGCATCTGTTGGTAGTTTCAGGATTGCATTTAAGCCTTTGGTCTTTAAGCATCATTCGATTGTTGGAGAAGAAATTCTCTTTTAGAAAATATACCGTACCAGTAGGGCTTGGTTGCCTTGTAACGTATTCGTTGCTGACGGGACTGAGCGTATCCGTTATTCGCGCAGGAATAATGGTGTTTGCCGCGCTTTTAGGAAAACTTTTAAAAAGGGACTCCGACAGTATAAACTCAATCGGCTTTGCGGTCGTAATGATAATGCTGGTTAATCCCTTTTCAGCATATTCGGCATCTTTTTGGTTCACGTTGCTTTCAACGTTAGGAATTCTCGTATATTCAAAAAGGCTTACGGAATGGATTGACAAGCTGAAAATTTTTGAAAGCATTAAAGAAAAAGGGTGGTATCAGTTTATGGCGTCATCCTTTTCGATAAGTATTTCTACGGCAATATTCACTATGCCCGTGTTTATAGTAAAATTCGGAATAATGCCGATTGCATCCTGCCTTTCAAATCTTTTAATGGTTGAAATAGCAATGGTCTTTATGGTGCTGACCGTAGTGGGCGCAGTTTTTCACCTTGTCAATATAATTCCGTTGGCAGAAATGACGTTTTCGGTTGTAGGGGCAATTGGAAATTATTTGCAAACCGTTGCTCAAAAAATCGGAATGTGGGAATGGTCAACCATATCAGTTGACCACAGATTTTACGGCTATTTTGCAATAATTTTAATTTTAAGTGTTGGAATAGTCTTTTTTGCATATCGTAAAAAGATAAATATAATCAAACCTGCAAGTGCTGTCCTTGCAGTTTCGTTTGCGTTGCTTTCGCTTTATTGCACGGCTTACGAATATAACGTACCTACAATTGAAACGAATATTCTTGATGAAAACGTAATGACGGTTGTCACGTATAAGGGACAAAGTGCGGTAATGGGATGCGGTAATAACGTACAGACGGATTTTAACGTTGAGTTGCTGAAAAGACACAACGAAAAGAAAATTGACACGTTGATTGTTACCGACCAAAATAATTATACTGCCTCAAGAGTTATTAAAATATGCGGTACGGTACCGGTTGGCAAAACAATATTTTATGATGAAAGCACGGCGAATTCAAAATCCGTGTCCATTGAAAATCTTAACGTTGATATGTTGAACGGAAAAGATTACAGCCAAATAAATTACGAAAATGTAAATATATTGATAATTAACTCCATAACTTGTGAAAATATCTTTGAATTGGAAGAAAAATATGATATAATAATTTTGCCGAAAGTGGCTGAAAGTTTGTCAGATACGTTGACCTTGCTTCTGCGTGACGAAAATTCACGAATTATATTGCTTGAAAACGGGAAAAATCTGACTTTGAATCTTGAACAGGAGAGAGTTTATGCCGTTTATAACTGAACTTGAATTAAAAAAACAGATTCAGGAAGGTAAAATGTCCAACTGCTATCTTTTTTATGGCAGTGAGGATTACCTGAAACAGTTTTATACAACAAAAATCTGTTCAAAATTTGTAACTGTGGGCAGTGAAACCTTCAGTTTGCGCAAATACGACGGAAAAGACAACACTCTCGACGAAGTTCTTGAGGGTGCTGATTCTATGCCCTTTATGAGCGAATACTGTGTTGTGATTGCACGTGATTTTCCTCTCGACAGTCTTACAAATGACGATAAAGAAAAATTGACGGCTTTTCTTGATAATCAGCCCGACACCTCCATCACGATTTTCTGGATGGACAGTATTGAGGTTCAACCCAAAACTGCAAAATGGAAATGGGTGGTTGACAGCTTTTCAAAGAAAGCCGTTGCCATTGATTTTGCAAAGCCGACAATCAGGGAACTTAAAAAGATTATCTGCGCTTATGCGAAAAAACAAGGCTGTTTGTTGGGAGATAACTCGGCAAACTATTTAATCGAGCTTGTTGGTGACGGTCTTAACGTGCTTTTCAATGAGGTGGAAAAGCTTTGCAATTTTGCGGGGCAGGGTAATGAAATCACACGCGAGCACATTGATGCAACGGCAGTCCGTTCTCTTGAAGCAAGGGTTTTCGATTTATCAAAGCTCATTTTCAATCACAACCCTCAGGGTGCTTTGGAATTACTGCACAATCTTATGCTTCAAAAGGCAGAGCCTATTGATATATTCGGCGTGATTTTAATGTCCTTTGTGGACGTTTACAGAGCAAAAACTGCTCAAAGCGGCGGTGAAAGTGCTACGTATCCTGCAAAAACGTTTGATTACAGAAATAAAGAATTCAGATTGACAAACGGCGCAAAATTCGGTGCAAAACTTTCAAACGAACAGCTTCGCGAATGTTTCGATTGCTTTGCCGAAAGCGACAAAGCGTTAAAAAGCACGGCTCAAAGCGGCGAGTTAATCCTTGAAAGACTAATCGTTCAATTATCTTTGATAATCGCAAGGTAGAATTATGATTAAAATCAATGAAGCAGTAATAGTTGAAGGAAAATATGATAAAATCAAGCTGTCGGGTATTCTTGATACGGTTATTATCGAGACCGACGGCTTTGCTGTGTTCAAAGATAAAGAAAAACAGAAACTTATCCGCTTTTTAAGTGAAAAACGTGGAATAATAATTATGACCGATTCTGATTCGGCTGGTTTTACAATCCGTTCATTTATTAAAAATATAACTAAAAGCGAAAACATAAAAAACGTGTATATTCCCGATATTTACGGCAAGGAAAAACGCAAAACGGAAGCGGGTAAAGAAGGAAAAATAGGTGTGGAGGGAATGGACACTGAAATTATTCTTACGGCTTTACAAAAGGCAGGGGTTTTGTGTGACCAAATTCCAAAAAAGTCAGGCAGAGAGATTACAAGGACTGACTTTTTTGAGGACGGAATCAGCGGTGGAGAAAACAGCAGTGAGCGACGCAAAGCACTTGCAAAAGCCCTTGAACTTCCCGAAAGAATATCCGCCTCCTCACTTCTTAAAATCATAAATTCATATATGACCTACGACGACTATAAAAATGCAATAAAAAGTTTGAATAAAAAATAAAAGTATGTTATAATATTTATCTTAGTATATGCTGATAGAAACAGAGGTATCCCAATGAGTACAGAAAGAATATTTCCAATAAATCGTCCTTATTATGATTTGCCGCAGATTGAGACTTTCAAGGAAATGATTGACAGAAGTGAAAGTCTTTATTCTGACAGACCGGCTTATAAACTTAAAAACAAAGATGGTGTGCTTTATAACGTGACTTATAAAAAATTCCGTCACGACATTTATTATATGGGCAACAGTCTTATTAAAAACGGGTATGAAAGAAGTCATATTGCGGTTATCGGTGCAAGTTCATATACTTGGCAGGTGACTTATCTTGCCGTTACTTGCAGTAATAACGTTATTGTGCCAATTGACAAGGAATTGCTGACGGATAACGTTATGGATATTCTTAAAGATTCTGACTCTGTAATGCTTTTCGGTGACAAAAAATATGTCAATGCCGTTAAGGAAAGAAAAGACGAGCTTCCTGAAAACTTCAGATTTGTCTGCTTTGAAGACGTTGATGATGAAGACGTAATCAATTATTCGGACTGGCTTCAACAGGGCAGAGATATGTATCACAGCGGCACAAGACTTCTCAACGATATAACTCTTGATAAGGATGCTGTGGCAGCAATACTTTTCACATCGGGTACAACGGGTGTGGCAAAGGGCGTTTGCCTCAGTCAATATAATATCTGCTTTGACGTTACAAGCGTTTTGAGTGTGGTTAAGGTTAACCCTGACGACAATTGCTTGTCCGTGCTTCCGATTCATCACACTTATGAATGTACGGTTGGCTTCTTTGCGTTTATTTTCTCAGGGGCTTGTATCTCATTCAGCCGCGGATTACGTTATATTATGCAGGATATGAAAGAAATTCAGCCTACGATTTTTGTAACGGTACCGCTTATGCTTGAAAAATTCCACGCAAGAATTGTGAAGAAAATTTCTGCAAAAACAGCAGGTAAAGCAATTTTCAAATTCGGAAAAAATGCATCAATGGTCGGTCGTGCATTCGGCTCAAAATCTGTGGGAAGAAAACTTTTCAGCGAGGTTATTGAAACCTTCGGCGGTCGTATTCGCTTGATTGTTACAGGCGCATCTGCGTTGGACCCAAGAGTTGCCGAGGACTTTATGACAATGGGTATTGACCTTTATATCGGTTACGGCTTAACGGAAACTGCGCCAATCGTAATGGTTAATAATGACAGATTGATGCTTACTGATTCCGTTGGTACTCCGCTTCCGAACATTGAAGCTAAAATTCACAATCCTGATGATTTGGGTGTTGGTGAAATCTGGGTGCGCGGACCGATGACAATGAAGGGTTATTATAAAAACCCTGAAGCAACAGCAGAGGTTATTACCCCTGACGGTTGGTTCAGAACGGGTGATTTGGGTATAGTTGACGAGCATAACTGTTACAAAATCACAGGCCGTTGCAAGAACGTGATTGTTACAAAAAACGGTAAAAACATTTTCCCTGAAGAAGTTGAGCTTTATCTCAATAACAATCCGTTTATTGAAGAAAGTATGGTTTACGGTGATGAAAGCGGTAACGACGAAACTACCGTTTCTGCTCAGATTTATCCTAACTATGAAAAAATCAAGGAAAATCTCAAGCGTCAGGAATTGACTCAGGAAGAAATCCGAAACGCTATTGCCGACGCAATTAAAGAGGTTAATAAAAAACTTCCCGGTTATAAAAAGGTTATGCAGTTTGACGTTCGTGAAGAAGAATTCGTTAAGACAACAACTCATAAAATTAAACGTCAGGCAAACATCAAAAAAGAAGATAAATAAACTTTTTCTTGAGATAATCAACAAATGTGGATAAATTGTAAATTTTCTCAAAACTATTTTATAATTTTTAATAGTATGATATACTAAATAAAACGGATGTTTTAAAACGTAAAAGAGGTAAAGTATTATGAGTTATGATGCGAATTTCCCTGTAAACAAATCTTTTTATGAAGTATATGAAATTAAAGATTTCAAAGAATTGATTGACAGAAGCGAACAACTTTATTCCGACAGACCTGCTTACAAGTTAAGAAATAAAGACGGAGTATATTATGACGTATCATACAAAAAACTTCGTCACGATGTTTATTACGTGGGTAACAGCCTTGTGAAAGCGGGATATCAGAGGAGTCATATTGCGGTGGTTGGTCTTAATTCTTACAAGTGGTCCGTTACTTATCTTGCCGTGACTTGCAGTAACAACGTTATTGTGCCAATGGATAAAGAATTGACTGCTGATAATATGGTTGATATTTTGCTTGACTCTGATTCTTGCGCAATTTTTGGCGATGAAAAATATATATCAGCACTTTATGAAAGAAAAGATAAACTTCCTGAAGGTTTCAAATTCTATTGCTTTGATGAAACAGACATTGAAGGTGTAATTCTTTATGACGATTTCTTTGAAGAAGGACGGCAGGATTACAAAAAAGGTGTAAAAGCCCTTAACGATATAACTCTTGACCCTGAAGCAATGGTTTCACTTCTTTTCACATCAGGTACGACGGGCGTTTCAAAGGGTGTTTGTCTCAGTATGGCAAATATTCTCGGTGTTATCAATAATATCGGCGGTGTTGTTAAGGTTTTCCCTGAAGACCAGCTTTTATCAGTGCTTCCGATTCATCATACTTATGAATGTACGTTAGGATTTTTGTTTATCCTCTCTTGCGGTGCTTGTATTGCATTCTGCCGTGGTATTCGTTACATTACTCAGGATATGGCAGAAATCAAGCCTACAATTTTTATCACAGTACCGTTGATGATTGAAAAATTCTATGCAAGAATTATGAAAAAAATCGGCGAGAAAAAGGGTGGCAGTGCAATCTTCGGATTTGGTAAGGCGGCTTCTTCGGTTGGCCGCGCATTCGGTTCAAAGAACGTCGGCAGAAAGCTCTTCAACGAGGTTATTGAGAACTTCGGCGGACGACTCAGGCTTTTAATTACAGGTGCGTCTGCACTTGACCCAAGAGTTGCTGAAGACTTTATCAATATGGGTATTGATATTTATATCGGTTACGGTTTGACGGAATGTTCACCGCTTGTTATCGGCAATCACGATAAATTGATGCTTCCTGACTCAATCGGCACTCCGCTTCCAAACGTTGAGGCAAGAATTAACGAGCCTGATGCATTGGGCGTTGGTGAAATCTGGATTAAAGGCCCGATGGTTATGATGGGCTATTATAAAAATCAGGAAGCAACTGACGAGGTGCTCACTCCTGACGGATGGTTTAAAACTGGTGACTTGGGTATTGTTGATAAGCACAATTGCTATAAAATAACAGGTCGCTGCAAGAATGTTATTGTTACCAAAAATGGTAAAAACATTTTTCCTGAAGAGGTTGAGATTTATCTTAACAATAACCCATTTATTGAGGAAAGTATGGTTTATGGTCAGGAAACTGAAAACGATGAAACAACAGTTTCAGCACAGATTTATCCTAACTATGAACAAATAAAGAAAAATCTTAAACGTCAGGAAATCACTCAAGAGGAAATTCGTGAGCAGATAGCGCAGGCAATTAAAGAAGTTAATAAAAAACTTCCACAGTATAAAAAGATTATGAATTTTGATATTCGTGAAAACGAATTTATAAAAACTACAACACAGAAAATAAAACGCTATGCTAATCTTAAACAAGCTGAAAAGGCTGAAGAAACAGAAGAAAGCGTTGAAGAAACAGCAGAGGAATAAAAATGATTTTGGGGCACGAAACACAAGAAGAATTTTCAAACGGTAAAAAAGTTTTAGCTTTGATGGCGTCTCCTCGAAAAACGGGATACACGGCAAAACTTTTAGGTGCGCTTCTTCGTCAATTTCCAAAGGGCACCGACATTGAAATTGTAAATCTTTACGAGCTAAATCCTGTGCCTTGCAATGCTTGTGGCTATTGTAAGGCGGTTACGGGCTGTTCAAAAAAAGATTTAGAGGTATTCTTCAAAAAATTTGAAACTGCGGACATAATAATATTTGCAACACCAATTTATTTTATGGGTGTACCTGCACCAATGAAGGCGCTTATCGACCGTTTTCAGCGTTATTATGAGGCGCGTTTTCGTCGCAATATGAAAAATCCTATTGAGAAGCGAAGAAAAGCAATTATAATGGTTACAAGCGGCTCTGACGGTGAAATCGGCTATGAAGTAATCAAGCATCAGTTGATGCAGGCGTTTACTGTACTTAACATTGAGCTTTGTGGCACAATGCTTGCGAGAAATACCGATAAATGCGGTATTGACAGCGCAGATATAGAAAAAGCAGAAATGCTTTATAGGAGCGTGAGATAAATGGCAATTACGAAAGTAACACTTGAAAATTTTGCACAAGAGGTTCTCAAAAGTGAAAAGAAAGTTCTTCTTGATTTTTATGCTGACTGGTGCGGTCCTTGTCAGATGATGATGCCTGAAATGGAAGGCTTTGCTGAGGAAAATGAAAATATCAAAGTCTGCAAACTCAACGTTGACGAGTCAACAGACCTTGCGGTAACATTCGGTGTTATGAGTATTCCAACAGTAATTCTTTTTGATAAAGGTCAAGAGGTTAAGCGTTTTATCGGTGCAAAAGAAAAACATCAAATTGCGGAGTTCTGTGCAGAATAAAAAACAAAACGGAGAGTAAAACTCTCCGTTTTTTATTTAACTAAATCTTTTATAACTTCTCCCGCAATAATGAGTCCTGCCACACTTGGTACAAAGCTGATACTTGCAGGGGTGCGTTCGCCATCATTTTTAGGTGTTTCAGTTGAATAAAGTACCTTTAGTTTTTTTACACCACGAGTTTTTAATTCTTTTCGCATAACTCTGCAAAGGGGACAAGTATCAGTTTTATAAATATCAGTAATCTTAAATGCGGTAGGGTCTAATTTGTTGCCCGTACCCATTGATGCAATCATCGGAATATCTAATTCTTGAGATTTTACAGCCAAATCAATTTTTGCAGTCACGTTGTCAATAGCATCAACAATATAATCGTATTGTGCAAGGTTGAATTCATCTGCATTTTCGGGCAAATACATTTTAACGATTGGTGTGACTTCACATTCGGGGTTAATATCAAGAACTCTCTCTCTTGCAACCTCCGCTTTAGCCTTGCCCACGGTTGAATGAAGGGCATAGAGCTGACGGTTGATGTTTGTAACGTCAACTGTATCCTTGTCAACGACAGTCATTTTGCCGATTCCACAACGAGCCAATGCCTCGGCAACGTAAGACCCCACGCCACCAAGACCGAATATAATAATATTTTTGTTTTTTAACTTTTCAAGATTATCTTTGCCGATTAGTCTTTCAGTACGAGAAAATTGTTCCATAATATCACCATTTTTTACTTAAACCCTAAAACTTCATAAATAGGATATCCAAATCCACCCTGTGTTTCTCTTATGCAAACAAATTCGGCTTCAGAAGGATATACTTCTTCTTCAAAACTGATAAAAGCATCTAAATAGTCAACATCGGCTTCAGCACCTTGAGAATTTATAAAATAAATTGTGTCTGGGCCACGATAACCTGAAGAAAAATAAGTTATTTCTGTTTCATATTCAACCGTTTTACTTTCATCAGCACTAATTCTGTTAAGTCCATTATAGGTAAAAAAAGAAATAGCAAAAACACCAAAAACAACACCAACAGCGAATCTTTTTGCTTTCTCAATTTTAATAAAATCTTTGCCAAATATAAATGCAAAAATCAAATAAGAGATGAATAAAGAAGAAATAATCAAAAATATAACACAAATAATATCGTTTCCACCGATTGTGAAACCATAAAGACAACAAAAGGCAATAATTGAAATCAATCCACCAACAACTGATAATATTATTTTATTTGTTCTGTTCACTATATTTCAACTCCAATTCTGCATTCTGCATTTTGAATTCTAAATTTATTTTACCATATTGAAAAAATTTCAGCAATAGTGTATAATACATTTTTGGAAATTTATATTAAGGATGATATTATGAAACTCGGTATCGTTGGTTTGCCAAACGTTGGCAAAAGTACACTTTTTAATGCTATTACAAATGCAGGTGCACAGTCTGCAAACTACGCTTTCTGCACAATTGAGCCAAACGTTGGCGTTGTTGCAGTGCCTGATTACAGAATTGACAAACTTGCTGAAATGTATAACCCTGCCAAAATCACCCCTGCTACAATCGAATTTGTTGACATCGCAGGTCTTGTAAAAGGCGCTTCAAGGGGCGAAGGTCTTGGCAACAAATTCTTGTCTCATATCCGCGAGGTTGACGCGATTATTCACGTTGTCCGTTGCTTTGACAATGACGATATTATTCACGTTGAGGGTAGCATTGACCCACAAAGAGATATTGAAACAATTAACCTTGAACTTATTCTCTCCGACGTTGAAATTCTTGACAGAAGAATTACGAAGGTTGAAAAGGACTTAAAGGGTGACAAATCACTCCAGAAAGAGCTTGATTTCCTTAAAAGACTTCGCGGTGAGCTTGAAAACGGCGTTAATGCTCGTGCAGTTGAAGCTGACGATGAAGAAAAAGAGTTTCTCAATGACGTTGCGCTTCTTTCATCAAAGCCTATTATCTACGCTTGTAATATGAGTGAAGACGATTTCGCAAACGATATCCGTGACAATGCCCGTTACAATGCGGTTTGCAAACTCGCCGAGGCTGAAGGCGCTGAAACGTTGCCGATTTGCGCAGAACTTGAAGCACAGATTGCAGAGCTTGACAAAGAAGAAAAAGAAATGTTCCTTGCTGATTTAGGCATCCAGCAAGGCGGTCTTGATTTACTTATTCAGCGCTCATATAATCTTTTAGGACTTATCTCATATCTCACAGCAGGTCAGCCTGAAGTTCGTGCCTGGACAATTAAAAAAGGCACAAAAGCACCACAGGCAGCAGGTAAAATTCACACTGACTTTGAACGCGGATTTATCCGTGCAGAAGTAATCCACTTTGACGACCTTATGGCAAACGGCTCAATGCAAGCCGCAAAAGAAAAAGGACTTGTCCGTTCAGAAGGAAAAGAATACATAATGAAAGACGGCGACATTGTTCTTTTCCGCTTCAATGTTTAATAAACATAAAAAAAGGATTTGCGAAATTGCAAATCCTTTTATTTTATGGCACGCCTGATGCGATTTGAACGCACGACCTTCAGAGTCGGAGTCTGACGCTCTATCCAACTGAGCTACAAGCGCAAATAAATTCTGAATTAAAAATGCATAATTGTAGGGGCGGGTCTCTGTGCCCGCCCGCATTTTAAAAATTACCATTCTCTAATAATTGATGGGCTTTCAAAAATCTCGTTTAGCTTTTCCATAAATGGTACAACGTCGTTGAGAGCGCCGATTCTGTGGTCAAAGGTAAGAGTTACAGGCATAAGTTTTCTTGTGCCCAAATCAATTTCGCCCTTGCTGTTTCTGAATGCAAATTCTTCTTCATGAATAGCACCCACACCCATCATAAACACTTGCGGATACAAAAGCGGAGCAGAACTGCTGAAGCCGTCCAGCTTGAGTGTGCCGTAATTTGAGAAGCAGACAGTTCCTTCACCAACGTGTTCGGGACGGAGTGCATTTTCTTCCTTTGGCGGACGATTGAACAAATCTGAAATTTTTCCCATTTTGGTCTTGCCGAAAGCACCCTTGATTGTCATTGCAATAGCGCGTGGCATCTGTTTTGAACACATCATTGCAATTCCACGCTGTACAGTAAGGTCTGTATAAGTGCGAGTTATATTGGTAGTCTTCATTCGAGTCACCATATCTGTGATTTCTTCCTGAAGCGCTTTGAGGTTCTTTTCTTCAGCAGAAAGAATGTTGACAGGGAACGTCTCGCCGTTGTCAAGAAGCACGGGCATTGCAATGTTTATATGCTTTTTAATAATCAGACGGCCCGATATTGAAAATGGGTGGAAATCAATATGAGAATTAAGTCTTGGAGCAATTTTTAAGCTCTCTATCATTGATTTTACAATAATCGTATTAAAAGAGAGCGGAAATCCGCATTCACCTTTAAAATTCTTGAATTCTTCCCACATTTTTGTAACGTCAAGCTCATAAAAATATGAAGCGGAAGGTTGAGTGGTGGCAGAGGATAACACATATCCGTTGCATTTTTTCTTAACCTCACCGAAATATTCAACATTGTCACCGTCCATAGGATTAAGGAGCGCTTTATTGCGAAAATCTTTAAAACCCATATTCAACACCTCAATAGTTTAAATCAAAGTTAGTATATCAAAATATATCATATTCGTCAATTGTAAAAATATCCATAAGCTAAAATTAAAGACGCAAGTTAAAAACCTGCGTCTGAAATATGTAGAAACTGATTGTTTTGAATTTTTACAAAACTTTTTGCATAATCACTTTCAAATGAATTTATATTCAGCATTACCTGCGCCGATTTCAAAATGATATTTTGCAATTCCAAGGTCAATTTCACCGCAGAATTTTGCTCTGCTTTCAGCCTTAACCTGATTGTTTTCAAGTAAAGTAAAACGGAATTTCTGCTGATTCATTGCAGTTGGTGCATATAACGCACATTGTATTCCTTCCATAAACCAAGAAGGCATATCTCCGCGCAATCTGAAAATGCTGTCAATAAAACAGTTTTTATGGGGTTTGCCTTGATTTTCACCGTAACCGACAGCAATAATGCATACAAGTTTTTCACCCTTTGAGATTGCAATTCGGTCTTTGACCTTGTTTTTGTTATAGGTCATCATCACCCAACAAGTATTAAGACCGAGCATTTGCGCCTTTAAGACGATTCGTTCGCCGTAATATCCGCATTTTTCCTGCAAATCATCGGATTTTTTACCTACAAGCGCAATATAGTTTTTTACGCCTTTAAAATCACCGTAATGTGCAAGTTTGCCCGAAAAGGCTTCAGGCTCGTCAGTAACAAGCTGAATATTAAGACCGCTTTCTTCGTTGCATGATGCAATTTCAGTTAAAAGGTTTTCAAGAACTTCACCTTGAATTTTCTCGTCTTTGTATTCACGAACGGAGTGGCGTCTTTCAACTGCTTCTAAAATTTCCATAATATCACCTGAAAAAATTATACTATAAAAGTAAAATTATTGCAATAAAAAATAAAACTTTGGTTGACGGAGTGCTAATAAAAGAGTAAACTTAACGTATATCGTTTAGGGGGATTAAAAATGACAGTTTTGTACGTTTTGTTATTATCTATTATTTTATTGGCATTTATTCTCGGCTTTAACACCGTTAATGCAATAAAAAAAGCACGGAAACTTACAGAATTTAAACCGCTTTATACTGATGACGAGATAATGAATTATGCGCTCCGTTTACAGAAAATGATTAAATGCAAAACGGTGTCAGTTGAGGACTCGTTTGATGATACTGAATTTAAAAAGCTTCGTGACGTAATGACAGAACTTTTTCCGACCGTACACAGCGTTGCTGAAAAAATGACGTTTTCTGATGACTGTTGGATTTATAAAATCAAAGGTCAGGATGAAAATCGAAACCTTATGCTTATGTCCCATCACGACGTTGTGGACGTTAGCGGTGAATGGGAACACGAAGGATTTTCAGGTGAAATCGTTGACGGAAAAATCTGGGGCAGGGGAACGGTTGATACGAAAACTCCACTCTTTGCAGAATTTTCAGCACTTGAAGAATTGTTGAACGAAGGCTTTTTGCCACCGTGCAATATTTGGATTGGCTCATCACATAATGAGGAGTTGGGTGGTAACGGAATACCACTTGCAAATGAATATTTCAAAGAAAAGGGTATTCGTTTTGAAGTGATTCTTGACGAAGGTGGCGCACTAATTGAACCGCCACTTGCAGGAATGAAAGCAGATAAATGTGGTATGGTTGCCGTTCACGAAAAAGGACGAATTTATCTTAAATGTACTGCAACTGCAGGTAATGCACATGCATCTCTCACAGCGGGAGCACAGGCTACAACTGTTGAAAGAATGTCCGCTTTTATCAACGAAATAACGTCAAACGATATATTCATCAGAAGGTTAAATCCTCAGGTTGAAGCGATGTTCAAGCACATGGCTCCGTATCTTAAATTCCCAATGAATATGCTTTTGTCAAATCTTTGGCTCTTTGGTGGAATAATTAAAAAGGTTATGCCAAAAATCAATGCTCAGGCAGGGGGACTTATCGGTACAACCTGCACCTTTAACAACATTGAAGGTAGCACCAAAGACAAAATTTGTACTGCTAAAGCATTCCTCCGTCCTGTTAATGAAAAGGATTTTGAAGAGGATTTGAAAGCCTTTAAAAAGGTTGCAGAAAAATATGGAATTGAAGTTGAAATGACAGAAGACAGTGAATATCACGGTCCTGCGGATATGACCAAACCACCATTTGAGTACACTATGAATTGTATCGGTGAAATATTCCCGCAATATCCTGCTTCACCGTTTATTCTTCCGGCAGGAACAGATGCGAGAACTCTCACGGACGTGTGCGATTGCGTACTTCGTTTCGCACCAATCAGACTTTCTGCACAACAGTTAGGCTCAGTACATGCCGAAAACGAAAATCTTGATATAGATTCCGTCGCAAATTGTGTAGCATTCTATAAGCATTTTGTAAAGAATTATAAATAATTATAAATTTGAATTTGTCGGGATGTTTATGACACCAATATGGTCGGTTCTCGGCTCCCCTGAAAGGGGAGCTGTCGAGCGTATGCGAGACTGAGGGGTTTGTTGTTTAATTGAATAACCCCTCTGTCACTTCGTGACAT
>JAZQYK010000055.1:0-7694 GCA_045633505.1 Candidatus Fimenecus sp.
AAATTAAAAATAACCCAACGTTACGTTGGGTGAATATGATCCACTAGCTCAGTTGGCAGAGCACTTGACTTTTAATCAAGGTGTCCGGAGTTCGAATCTCCGGTGGATCACCAAAAAGAAAACAGTCACACAAAGGTGTGACTGTTTTCTTTTTGCTCTCTCAGAGCGGAGATTCGAACTCGCAGAGTCTGAGCGTTAAGAAAACGATTCGGTGAATCGTTTTTAGCGAAGAGCACAATGCGAATCCCTCATTCGCATTGTGAGTTTATAATTCGAATCTCCGGTGTATGTTTCTTAACCTAATGAATCCTTTTTGTTCGTTACAACCTTTACTTCATAGCAACTGAATTTTTCTTCAATATTTTGTGGCAATGTCTTTTGTGTAAGAAGACTAACGATTGGTACAAGCACAAGTCCGCCAACCATTGCGAAAACGCCTGAATAAAGTGAATTTGTGAATACGAAGCTTAAAATCGGTGTTGTCGGTTTGAAAAGACCGATGCTTATAAGCAACTGAACAATTTCAAGACCCGTGCCAAATACAAAACTTGTTACAACAGCGGCTTTAGTTGTCTTTTTCCAGTATAAACCATATAAGAACGGCGCCAAAAATGCACCTGCCAAAGCACCCCAGGATACACCCATCATCTGCGCAATAAATACTGAATCCGCCCAAATTGTGTCTTTAAGAATAGCAATTACTGCTGACAATGCAATGAAGAATACAATAAATATTCTAAGAATAAAAATACTCTTTTTTTCGTCAACTTTTGTTTTCTTTTCGAGTCTTGGCTTGATAACGTCGAGCGTAAGCGTTGAAGATGACGTAAGAACGAGAGAGGAGAGGGTTGACATTGAAGCGGAAAGCACAAGCACGATAACAAGTGCTACAATAACGGGCGCTAAGTCAGAAAGAATTGTAGGAACAACCTTGTCAAACATTACTGCACCTGAATCAGATATAAAACCGCTTTCAAGCATTTCGGCTTTGTAAAGTCTTCCGAAACCGCCAAGAAAATAGCATCCGCCTGCAACGATAATTGCAAAAACAGTTGAAATAATCGTACCTTTTTTGATTGAACCCTCGTCTTTGATTGAATAGAATTTACCAATCATCTGTGGTAATCCCCACGTGCCGAGAGAAGTGAGAACTACAACAAAGAAAAGGAAAAGAGGATTAGCGCCAAATATTGACGTGTATTCTGCACCTGCTTCTTGTGTAAGTGATGCTACGGCTTCTGTAAATCCACCATTCTGATGAAGAACTGCGATAATAACGGCAACAATTCCCACAAGCATTATAATACCTTGAATAAAGTCGTTGATTGCAGTTGCCATATAGCCGCCAAATATAACGTAAATACCCGTAAGCACAGCCATAACAATAACAATAACAGCATAAGGAATATTAAATACGTTATTAAAAAGAGAAGAAAGACCGTTGTAAAGAGAAGCGGTGTAAGGAATAAGGAAAACAAAAACTATAATAGATGCAACGACTTTAAGTTTCTTTGAATCGTACCTCTTTTCAAAGAAGTCGGGCATTGTTTTTGAATCGAGGTGTTGAGTCATAACTCTCGTTCTTCTTCCGAGTACTGACCAAGCTAATAAAGAGCCGATAAACGCATTACCAAGTCCAATCCAGGTGGATGCAAGACCGAAATTCCAGCCAAACTGACCTGCATAACCAACAAAGATAACTGCTGAGAAATAAGACGTACCGAATGCAAAGGCAGTAAGCCAAGGACCGACCGAACGACCGCCGAGAACGAAACCGTTAACGTCTGTTGCGTTTTTCCTACAATAAAAACCGACACCTATCATAAGCGCGAAGAAACATATAAGCATAGGGATACTAATCATCATTGTTGTTGTCATATTTATCACTCCTTTTTCATTAAATCTTCTTGACAAACAAGTCATAATGTGGTATATTTGCTTTAGTGCTTTAAAGTTTAGCACTTTAAAGCAAATATGTCAATATTAAATTTGAAAAAAATACATTTTTTGTCATTTTTAATTGATTTTTATGCTTCAATGCGGTAAAATACTGAATATTGTGAATTTGGAGATATGTTATGACAATTGTACACTTACTTGAAAGAAACGCAAAAGAATTTGCAAACGAAATTGCTTTGGTTGAAATCAACCCGGAGCAGCCTGAAACCAGACGAATTACCTGGAGTGAATTTGAACTTGTTGAATCAGGGGCAAGACGTCCTTACAGACGCGAAATCACTTGGGGAGTATTTGAGGAAAAAGCAAACCGATTTGCCAATATGCTGACTCAAAACGGTATCGGCAAGGGGAATAAGGTCGCAATTCTCTTAATGAATTGTATTGACTGGTTGCCTATATATTTTGGTATATTAAAAACAGGTGCTTTAGTAGTGCCGCTTAATTTCCGTTATTCATCTGATGAAATCGATTATTGTCTCGACCTTGCTGAAGCAGACGTGCTTGTTTTCGGTAACGAATTTGTTGGTCGTGTTGAGGCTATTGCTGATAAAATCAGTAAAAAATGCAAACTGATTTATTTTGGCGGAAGCTGTCCTGCTTTTGCTGATGATTATAACGAGCTTGTATCTGAATGTTCAAGCTCATATCACGGCTGTTGGCTTGAAGAGTCCGACGATGCTGCAATTTATTTCTCATCAGGTACAACGGGCTTCCCGAAAGCAATTTTACATAATCACGAAAGTTTAATTCATTCTTGCAGAGTCGAACAAGCTCATCACGGACAAACGAGGGACGACTGTTTCCTTTGTATTCCACCGCTTTATCACACGGGCGCTAAAATGCATTGGTTTGGCAGTCTTCTTGCAGGTTCAAAGGCAATTATCCTTAAAGGTACTCAGTCTAGAAACATCTTAAAGGTAGCAAGTGAAGAAAAATGCACTATCGTGTGGCTTCTCGTTCCTTGGGCGCAGGATATTCTCAATGCTATTGACAGCGGTGAAATCGACCTTAATGAGTTTGATTTCTCAAATTGGAGACTTATGCATATCGGCGCTCAGCCCGTGCCGCAGAGCCTCATTAAACGTTGGCTTGAATATTTCCCTAATCAGCAGTACGACACTAACTACGGACTTTCTGAATCAATAGGTCCAGGCGCTGTGCATTTAGGCGTTGAAAACGTACACAAGGTTGGCGCAATCGGTGTTGCGGGTTACGGATGGGAAACGAAAATTATCGACCCTGACGGAAACGAAGTGGCGCAAGGCGACGTTGGTGAGCTTTGTCTTAAAGGACCGGGTGTTATGACTTGCTATTACCGTGACCCTGAAGCTACTGCCGCAACGCTTAAAGACGGTTGGCTTTTAACGGGTGATATGGCGATGATTGATGAAGACGGTTTCATTTTCCTTGTTGACCGTAAAAAAGACGTCATTATTACGGGCGGTGAAAACCTTTATCCCGTACAGATTGAAAACTTTATGGCATCTCACGATAAAATTAAGGACGTTGCAGTTATCGGACTTCCTGACTCTCGACTTGGAGAAATTGCAGCAGCAATTATTGAAGTTAAAAAGGGTATGAGTTGTACTGAAGATGAGATTAACGAGTTCTGTATGCAGTTGCCGAGATACAAGAGACCGCGAAAGATTATTTTTGCGGACGTGCCTCGAAATCCGACGGGCAAAATTGAGAAACCAAAGCTTCGTAAGATTTACGGCGGCGAAGGTCTTGTTGATTCACAGAACAAATCATAAGAAAGGAAATTTTCGTTATGAAAAAATTATTGATAGGCAATCAGGCGGTTGCTGAAGGATTACACGACGGCGGATTGGGTGTTGTTTCGAGTTATCCAGGTACACCGTCAACTGAAATTACAGAATTTTTAAGTAAATTTGACGATATCCACAGTGAATGGGCACCCAATGAAAAGGTAGCTTGTGAGGTAGCATTCGGCTCAAGTCTTGCAGGTGCTCGTTCAGCTTGTGCTATGAAGCACGTTGGTCTTAACGTGGCGGCTGACCCGCTTTTCACACTTTCATATACGGGTGTTAACGGCGGTCTTGTAATCTGCGTTGCCGATGACCCTGCTATGCACTCGTCACAGAATGAACAGGATTCCCGTCATTATGCAATGGCGGCAAAAGTGCCAATGCTTGAGCCTGCTGACTCAATGGAAGCATATTCCTTCGCAAAAACGGCGTTTGAACTGTCAGAAAAATTTGACACTCCCGTTCTTCTTCGTATGTGTACAAGAATTGCACACAGCCAGTCAATCGTTGAAACGGGTGAAAAACAGTCTGCAACCTTAAAGGATTATGAAAAAAATCCTGCAAAATACATAATGGCACCTGCTAATGCTATTAAGCGTCATCCGTTTGTTGAGGACAGAACTCTCAAATTACAGGAGTTAGCAGAAAATTGTGAATACAATACCGTTGAAATGAATTCGGACGAAATCGGTATTATCACGTCAGGTTGTTCATATCAGTACGTTAAGGAAATAATGGGGGACAGCGCAAGTGTCCTTAAAATCGGTATGTCATATCCGTTACCCGTTAAACTTATTAAAGATTTCGCATCAAAGGTAAAGACGCTTTATGTAATTGAAGAACTTGACCCGTTCATCGAAAATCACGTGAAAGCACTTGGTATTGACGTAATCGGTAAAGAAAAATTCTCAATTTTAGGCGAATTTTCTCAGGCTACTATTGCAAAGGCATTCGGTAAAGAATTGCCTGAAAGCGTTTCTGCTGATTCAGAAATTCCAAACAGACCGCCAATGATGTGCGCAGGTTGTCCACACAGAGGTCTTTTCTATACTCTTGCAAAAAATAAGATAACGGCTTTAGGCGACATCGGTTGTTATACTCTCGGCTCTGCACCGCCGCTGAGCGCTCTTGACTCTACTCTTTGTATGGGCGCTTCAATTTCAGGTCTTCACGGCTTTAACCTTGCAAGAGGCAAAGAGGCAGAGAAAAAGAGTGTTGCAGTGATTGGTGACTCAACCTTTATGCATTCAGGTATGACGGGTCTTGTTAACGTGGCGTATAATGCGACGAATTCAACCGTTATTATCGTTGATAACTCGATTACAGGTATGACGGGACACCAGCAAAATCCAACGACGGGCTACAATATTAAAGGTGACCCGGCAGCAAAGGTTGACCTTGAAGCACTTTGCAAGGCTCTCGGCATCAATCGAGTAAGAGTCGTTGACCCTTATGACCTTAAAGCGTGTAACGAGGTTGTTAAAGAGGAATTGGCAATAGAAGAACCGTCAGTAATCATTTCACGCAGACCTTGTGTGCTTCTTAAATCAGTTAAGTCTGAACCACCGCTTAAGGTTGATGCTGATAAATGCAAGTCTTGTAAGAGATGTATGACTCTCGGTTGTCCTGCAATCAGTATGAAGGACGGCAAAGCAAAAGTTGATGCAACGTTGTGCGTGGGCTGTGGAGTTTGTAAACAGCTTTGCGCGTTTGACGCAATCGTGTAAAGGAGGGGACTTAAAATGAAAACTGTTAGTGTTATGATAGTCGGTGTCGGCGGACAAGGTAGTCTTTTGGCATCTAAATTGTTAGGTCGCCTTTTGGTTGACGAGGGTTATGACGTAAAGGTCAGCGAGGTTCACGGTATGAGTCAGCGCGGCGGCTCAGTTGTAACTTACGTTCGTTTCGGCGATAAAGTTTATTCACCGATTATAACAGACGGTGAAGCAGATATTATTATCTCATTTGAAAAACTTGAAGCAGGAAGATATGCAAAATATCTTAAAAAAGACGGTAAAATCGTTGTGAATACTCAACAGATTGAACCTATGCCCGTTATTATCGGAGCAGCGAAATATCCCGAAAACGTTCTTGATGAATTAACAGAAAAAGGTGTAAATATTGATGCGCTCGATGCACTCAGCTTGGCTGAACAGGCGGGTTCATCAAAGGCGGTTAATATTGTATTGATGGGTAAAGCCTCAAAATATTTCGATATTCCTTATGAAAAGTGGATTACTGCAATTGAAAATACAGTTGCGCCTAAATTTATTGAAATGAATAAAAAAGCATTTGATTTAGGATTTAATGCATAAAATACTTGACTGTTGGTATTTAATGTGCTAAAATGTTAAAGTAATAAAGACGTTTGAACGAAAAATAGTATCCGAAAATATCATTCAAAGAGAACTGCGGTGGGTGAGATGCAGTAATGTAAAGTCGGTGAATTCATTTCGTGAGTCGTTGGCTGAAGGTCACTTGAACTGTGTAGGTCAAACGGGTTCGACCGTTATATCGACAAGGGTGTGTCAGCACTCGGAGGCCGTTATCATGAGATAACGGTAAATAGAGGTGGTACCACGGGAATTTTCTCGTCCTCTGTGTTCCAGGTCGGAATACAGAGGACTTTTTTATTTATCTCTTTTCCGACATAAAAAAACAGAAGGGAAGAAACAAAAATGGAAAAACGCTATTATCAAAAAGAAATTGAAACCATGCCTGCTGAAGACATTAAAAAGCTTCAGTCAGAAAAATTGGTGAAACAAGTAAAGCACGTCTATGAAAACGTGCCTTACTACAAGAATTTAATGGATGAAAAGGGTGTAACACCCGACGATATTAAGAGTATTGATGATTTGCACAAGCTCCCATTCCTGACAAAAGCAGATTTAAGAGATGCTTATCCTTACGGATTACTTGCAAAGCCTATCAGCGATTGTGTACGTATTCACTCTACGTCAGGTACAACAGGCCGTCGAGTTGTGGCATTTTACACCCAGAACGACATTGATTTGTGGGATGATTGCTGTGCCCGTGCAATTGTTGCGGCAGGGGGTACAAAAGAGGACGTCTGTCAGGTTGCATACGGCTACGGTCTTTTCACGGGCGGCTTCGGTCTTAATGGCGGCAGCAGTAAGGTAGGATGTCTTACACTTCCAATGTCATCGGGCTTCACGGAAAGACAGATTCAGTTTATGATGGATTTGAAAGCAACCATTCTTTGCTGTACTCCGTCTTATGCGGCATATATCGGTGAATCACTTAAGGAACAAGGCTACACACCTGACCAGATTCCTCTTAAAGCAGGTATCTTCGGTGCGGAAGCCTGGACTAATGAAATGCGTCGTCAGATTGAAGAAACACTTGGAATTAAGGCTTACGATATTTACGGTCTTACAGAAACAACAGGTCCGGGTGTTGCATTTGAATGTGAAGAACAGACGGGTATGCACGTTAACGAAGACCATTTCTTTGCTGAAATTATCGACCCTGAAACAGGTGAGGTTTTACCTGAAGGCAGTAAGGGTGAGCTTGTTTTCACATCTCTTGATAAAGAGGCGTTTCCGCTTCTTCGTTACCGCACAAGAGACATTTGTGTTCTTTCACGTAAAAAGTGTTCTTGTGGCAGAACTCTTATAAAAATGGCAAAACCAATGGGCAGAAGTGACGATATGCTTATCATTCGTGGCGTTAACGTATTCCCAAGCCAGATTGAAGCAGTCCTTCTCAGCGAAGGCTATCAACCTAACTATCAAATTGTTATCGACCGTGTAAATAATAACGATACGTTTGACGTTATGGTAGAAATGAATCCTGACCAGTTTACAGATACCGTCAGCGGTGTTACGGCGCAGGAAAAAGCACTTGCAAATGCTATGAAGGTTATGCTCGGTATCAATCCTGCGGTTCACCTTGTTGCACCAAAGAGTATCGCTCGCAGCGAGGGTAAAGCAGTCCGTGTCGTTG
>JAZQYK010000056.1:0-11122 GCA_045633505.1 Candidatus Fimenecus sp.
GTGATATCACCCTCTTGTCTCCCCTGAAAGGGGAGATGTCACGAAGTGACAGAGGGGTTATTCAATTAAACAACAAACCCCTCAGTCTCGCATACGCTCGACAGCTCCCCTTTCAGGGGAGCCGAGAACCGACCATATTGGCGTCATAAACATCCCGACAAATTCAGATTTGACAACAAAAAAGCTCTCTACATTTTATAGAGAGCTTTTTACGTTTATTTAGAAAATACTCCTTGCCAATCAGATGGTGCTTCGTCATAAAGGACGCCGTCAAGAATAATGTCAAGAATTTTCACAATATCCTCCGTGCCTTTTTTCACCTTGAGAATTTTTTTAATTCTCTTATTGAACAATGCCCACAAAGCAAGATACTCAGGTGTATATGGGTTATAAGGCTCATCACCATAATATATATTTGTAATTGCCTCAAGAATAAAATCCTTAACAATTCTGTCTTCGATTGACTTGTCAATATATTTGCTGATTGCAAAAATCTTACCCACCGTACCAAACGTTGCTTTTTGCAAAAACTTGCCGAAAGGCACAAGCACGGGTTTTGCTTTATAAATCATTTCAGGAGTCATACTGAATGAAGTTGAAAGCTCTGCAAGTTTTGGGATATCGTAAGCCATTGAATCAAAGATTGCATTAAGGAATTGCAAGAAGTTTGCTTTGGTGTATTCATCAACGGTTTTGCCTTCTAAATCCCAGTCAAAGCTGTCAAGTTTTACACTTTCCACAAGCACTTCTTTATCAGTCATTTTCACTTTTCGCATAACCGCAGGATAACCAACCGCTGAAGCGGTGTTTATATCGTAAAAATCATTACCTTTTTCCGTAGTTGCCTTTGCGATATTCATCATGTGAGTATGACCCGTAAAAACAAATTTCACGCCGTTGTCAGCAAGAAATCTCCACACTTTTTCGTAATCGCCAAGCATATCCCTCATACTGAAAAGCGGATAAATCGGGCTTGGCGGCAAAACGGGATGATGCGTAACTGCAAATATGTAATCACCGTTTGCGTGTGCTGAGTCAATCTGTTCTTTTATCCATTCAATGCAGTCGTCATAATAGCCGCAGAAAAACTCGTCGCCGTCATCATTAAGGCAGAGAAGACGGTAACCTTCTTGCAGTTGCACACAGTAAGAATGGCTTGGTTTGTGTACTGAAATTGCTTCACTTAAACCGAAATCCTTATAGATTTCCAAAAGGTCGTCACGGTTTGTGCGTGTTGCGGTCAATATTTCATCACCCACACATTTTTCTGCCTTGCCCGTACCGTTACCATTTTCCATAAAGTAATCGTGAGTACCCGTTGTGAGATAAACCTTTTTGCCCGCATCCTTAAGACGATAGAGCTTAGGAAGTAAATCCTTGTGGCTTTCCATAGCTCCGTTACAGGTAACGTCACCCGTAATGAGAACGATATTCACATCGTCGTCGGCAATAATCTTATCAAAATGTGCGTCAATCATTGCGCCTGTTTCTTTAAGACACTTTTGGTCAGAAAGACAGATTTTTTCAAATGCTTTTCCCTCTGTACCAAGTTCAAGGGCGTAATGATGCAAATCCGTAATCTGATAAAATTTTAAATCTGACATAATATCACCTTATTCCGCCTTTTCGGAAGCTCTCTTTTCAATAATGTAGTCATGCACTTTATCTGCAAGTTCGCCATAAACCTTAAACTTACTTCTGAATACAACCAACGATGCGGCAAAGAACAGCATCGGAATGCCGAAACAGATAATGCCGATACCTGACTTTGTTGTTTCATTAAGTCCAACACTTGCCATAATCTGCTCGTTATAATTCATAAGTCCCAATCCGCCGAAAAGCACCGCAGTCTGAATTGTATAAGCCATTTTCTGCAAAAAGCCCTTCATTGAGAAAGTAATACTCTCGTTTCTCGTTCCGTTTTTGTATTCACCGTAGTCAACAATATCTGCAAGGAAAATTGTCTGTGAAACGAACATTGAAGAAACGCCGACAGATGCAAGAATATAGCAAACGTCCATAATCACAACGTTGAGCTTTAAAATCGGACCCGTTAAAAGCATAAGTCCGTAACCTGCAATTGCCGTACAAAGTGAAATCGTGTAAGTTGTTCGCTTTGAGAACCACTTTGAAAGCACGGGCACAACCAAAAGACCTAAAACAGAACCAACCGTACCGATTGTCTGGAAAAGTGACTGTAATTTTGAGTTGCCGAGAGTGTCTGTGAAATAATAAACCGCAGTTGAGCTTGTAAGATACCAACCTGCATTTGAAAGCATTGCAAAAATTATGAAAACAACAAGCTGGTCGTTATTTTTGATAACGCTGAAAACCTGTTTAAGTGAAAACTTCTTCTTTTCACCGTAAACAACGTTTGTTTCTTTTGTGATAAGAACACAGATGAGCGCAAAGAAAATGAGCGCAATACCGCAAATTCCTGCCCAGCGTGAGAAACCACTTGCGCTATAGCCTTTAGCGTCTGTAATACCGCTTGAAAGAAGTGGGCAGATAATAGGTGTGAGAATTGAGATAATTCCCTGACCGATACCTGAAAATGAACGGGCAACCGTTGCCACAAGATTTCTTTCTTTTTCTTCACTTGTGAAAGATGGCACCATTGACCAATACGGAATATCAGCCATTGTGTTTGTCATACCCCAAAGCACGTACATAACGCCTATGTAAATATAAAGCGGAAGTCCACTCATACCAAAGGATGTAAACAAAAGGAAAAGCACAATTGCGTTACAGCAAGCGCCAATTAAAATCCAAGGTCTGTATTTACCGTGCTTTGTACGTGTGTTGTCAACAATTGTACCCATCATTGGGTCGTTGATACCATCCCAGATACGAGCAAGAGGTGTAATCAAAAGCAAAAAGCCCTCTTGTAACCCTAACACGCTTGAAAGATAGTATGAAAGGTATGAATAGAACATGCCATAGCTTAAATCAAGACCGATTGCGCCAATGCCGTAACCCAGCGCAGTTCCAAAAATTGATTTTTTCTTAGTTGCCATTATCTTCTCTTACCTCTCTTATTACCGATTTTAATTCATCTTCTATTTCAGGGAATTCCCTTGAATAGTTCCCCTGCCTTTCTTCATATTTTGAAAGAGCCAATGATAAAACGCCGATTGTTGCAGTAACAAGCGGGGCGATTTTTGCAATTTTAATTGCAGTTGTAATTGCTTTTTTAGTATCCATCAGTCCCCCGTCACCACCGTTCCAACAGTTTTTGCGCCGATAAACTCGGAAATAATATTGTAACGGATTCTACCGTTAAGAATTGCAACCTCTTTTACACCATTTTCAATAAGATTTACAATATTGCGGATTTTCGGTATCATTCCGCCCTTTGCAAGACCGCTGTCAAGAAGCATTTTTGCTTTTTCAACCGTGATTTTTTCAAGTGCGGTTTTTTCGTTCTGGCTGTCAAGGAAAATTCCGTTTACATCTGTAATATAAACAAGGTAATCGGCCTTTGTTGCAAGAGCGATTTGCCCTGCCGCATCATCAGCGTTGATGTTGACCGTACCCAAAGCGTCGCATCTTCCCACAGGGGAAACGACAACCGTGTAATCCTTGTCAAGAAGGGTGTCGATAAGGCTTGTATCCACCGACAAAATATCCCCCACTCTGCCAAGAGCTTTTCCGTTGATATATTTTGGTACTGCTTTCAGCATATTACCGTCAGTACCGCTTATTCCAACCGCTGAAATATTGCTTCCTGCAAAACGTTCAACAATTTTTTTATTGACACTTCCCGAAAGCACCATTTCCACAACGTTCATTTCGTCGTCACCTGTCACACGGTAGCCCTCATAAAACTCTGATTTTAAATTCATTTTTTCGAGAGTTTTGCTGATTTCCTTGCCACCGCCGTGAACCACAATGATTTTTGCCCCCACCATCGTGAGAAGCGCAATATCTTCAAGAAGATTTTTCATAAGTGTTTCATCGTCAAGACAGCTTCCGCCAAGTTTGATTACTACTCTTTTGTTGTGAAGTTTGTGGAGCTGTGGCAAAATATCCTGAACACTTTTTATTTTTTCGTCATTATCAAGACCGTTTTTTTTATCGAATTCTTTAAGTGCCTTGATGGTATATTCAACGTCAGTCGGACAATCGATATATTCAATTCCTCGCTTTTGACGAGTTTCGTTACCCTTACCGGTAATGAGAATTACGCTGTCAGCGCCCATTTCGTTGATTGCGGCGCTGATTGCCTCGCCTCTGTCGTCAATGATTTTGTATTTTCCCTTTTGTGACTCAACAAAGGATGCCACCTCAAGAGAAATTTTCTGTAACGGTTCTTCACCCGGGTCTTCTTCAGTAATATAAGTCATATCAGCATATTGCCCTGCAATTTCGCCTAAATCTTTACGGCGGATAAGCGCCTTGTTACCCGGACAGCCGAATACTATAGCAACCTTGCGTCCGGGATATTCTTTTCTTACTGAATTGAAAAGGTTTTCAAAACTCATTCTGTTGTGAGCATAGTCAACGATTGCAGTAATTCTCTTGTCTGCATTTTCATAGACTTCCATTCGTCCGCTTGAACGAGCCTTTAAAAGTCCCGTGTAAATATACTTTTCAGGAATACCGAGCTTTTCACAAACCGCAATTGCGCAAAGCGCATTTTCCACGTTAAAAAGTCCTGGAATTGTAAGTGTGAAATCACGGTCAAAGTTCTTTGTTCTCACGGAAAATACCGTGTCAGAGCCGTCTTTTCTGATGTTGTAGCCATAAACGTCAGCATTTTCGTTTTTAGTGCTGAAAGTTATCACTTCAGGAGCATTTTTTGATGCTTTAAGCACGTCCTCGCTTCTGTCAGTATCCATATTCACAACCGCAGTTTTGCATTGTGAAAAAATCTTCATTTTTGATTGGAAATAATCCTCAAAATCAGGGTGCTCAATGGCGCTGATATGGTCAATGCCGATATTGAGATAACAACCGATTGTGAAATCAACACCGAATACCCGTCCGTATTTTAAAGCCTGAGAAGAGACCTCCATTGTGAAATGCTCTATATCACTTTTAACCGCATTGTCAAAATGCTTGTGCAAATCAAACGGCTCAGGAGTTGTCAAGTGACTTTCAATGTTTATAACACCGTCATAGGTATCAATTGACGATACAATCGCACTCTTTTTCTTGCCGAGAGCAGTTAAATATTCATCTTCAATATATTTGATAAAATAAGCGGTTGTGGATTTGCCTTTTGTACCCGTAATACCCACAAGGCTTAATTTCTGATGAGCATTTTCATAAAAATAATTTGCCATAAGACCCATTGCAAGTCTCACGTCACTAACGATTACGCAAGGAGCATCTGTGTTATATTTTTTCTCTGCAATATAAACCGTTGCGCCTTTGTTTAAAGCGTCAAGTAAAAATTGCTCTTTGAAATGTGCCCCTTTGCACAAGAAAAATGTGTTTTCTTTAATATCTTGTGAGTTATACGAAACATAGCCGATGGGCATATTCTCATCAGCGGTGCTTTCACAAAGTATTGAATTTTCTTCAAACAGTTTAAGATAATCTTTTAACGTGCTCATAAGGTCTCCTTAAAAGTCAAATTAAATCAATATATATCATACCACAGTAAAGATTATTATGCAATTAAAAGCCTGTTGTCTTTACAATTTTTCTCCCGTTTCAGCGTTTATTATATCCTTGAATATGGCACGGTGAGTACCTGAAATGTATTTATCAAGGTGAAGTGAGCCGAAAAACCACTTTTTGAATTTACAGTTACTGCTCAACTCCTCGAAATATGCATTAAGCGCTGTAACACGAAGCATTTCGTTTTCGTTAAGATTTAAGAAACTTTTTACCTTCAACGGTGGTTCGTGAGTGATAATCATATCTACGTCGTAGCCTTCAAATTCAAGGTTTTCAGCGCCCTCCAGCAATTCCTCCTGCGTTGGAATTTCATCCTTTGACCAGGCATTCACATCACGGCGGATATCAACGTCGGAGCTTTCGCCGCCGCCCATTGTAAAAATCTTCTTGCCCTCAATCTCAAAAATCTGACCGCGCATCAAATGATAAAGGTTGCCATAGATTTTGTGCACCTTGCCGCCGTTCCATTGGCTGATTTCGTAATTATTGAGCAAGTCAAAATTTTCGTGAGTGCCGTCAATGAAACAAATATTATATTTTCTTTTTCCGAGATTTTGGAGAAATGCCTGTTCCGATTTACTGTCATCCCACATAAAGCCGAAATCGCCGCAGATTATAAGGGTATCGCCCTCATTCAGTTTGCGAAGTTTCCAACGGGAAAGTCTGTCACGGTCGCCGTGAGTATCGCCTGTTATAAATATCATAATTTTTTCCTTTTTCTTGTTGGATATTTTTTCTATTTGTGTTATACTGTTATTGTATTACTTTTGTTATAAATTTTCAAGTGGGTGATTGTTTTGAAAAAGATTTTTTCAATTATTCTTTCGGCAGTTATTTTTATATCCTGCTTTTGCATAAACGGTAACGCTGCATTCAACTCGTTGCTGGAAACCGAAGCCGACATCGTGCTTTTAATCAATATGGACAGCGAAACCGTAATATTTGACAAAAATGCCGATAAACGAAGTGCTCCTGCTTCACTTACAAAAATCGTCACCTGTATGCTTGTACTTGAAAATTGTGATGATTTGAGTGTGCCAATCACCTGCAAAAGAGAACACCTTGAAGACCTTTATCGTCAGAATGCCGCAACAGCGGGAATCCGCACGGGTGAAACGCTTACCATTGAACAGCTTCTTTATTGCCTTATGGTACCGTCAGCCGCTGATGCCGCAAACATTCTTGCTCATCACGTCGGTGGAAATTCAGAAGACTTTGTTGTAATGATGAATGATTTTGTAAAAGAACTTGGCTGTGAAAACACTAACTTTATCAATCCCCACGGACTTGATGCCGAAGGCGGCGCTTACACCACAGCAAAAGACCTTTATATTATTACAAAATATGCTCTTACTAACCCTACTTTTAAGAAAATCACAAGCACAACAAGATATGATATTGCGCCTACAAACGAATATTCACAGACCCGTTATCTTCACAACACCAACAAAATGATGAATTCTGCATATAAGGATTATTACAACCCTTGTATTTCAGGTGTTAAAACGGGTACTACCGACCTTGCAGGGCATTGTGTTATTTCAACTGCATCTAAAAACGGCTACAATTATATGCTCATTGTTATGAATGCGCCTCAATACGACATTGATAACGACGGCGTTGAAGAAAACGTTGCTTTTACTGACAGTAAACGCATTTATGAATGGGCTTTTGAAAACATTGAACTTACAAAAATCACAAGTCTTACCGAAGTGGTAACGGTTGTTGACGTTGAATACAACTGGAAAATAGACCATTTAAGACTTTTACCTGCCGAAGAACTTTCTGCCCTCGTCCCTACGGGTACAGAAGCCGGAAGTCTTATGATAAGACCAATCGAAAGCGAAACTCCGAAGGTGGTTAAAGCTCCCATCGAAAAGGGCGACGTGCTTGGCAAAGCAGAGGTGCTTTATGGCGAGGACGTGGTTGCGACGGTTGACCTTGTTGCAGGCGAGAGTGTCAGCCGAAGTGTTATTCTTTGGATTTTCGGCATAATTAAAACAATTTTCTCAACAACAATTATGAAAATTCTTCTTGCTCTCGTTGTTGTGCTTATTGTAATTTACGTCTTGCTTATTATTCGTCGAAACAGAATACGGGCAAAGCGCAGAAAAATAAAAATGGTAAAAGGCTGATGAGGTGATTTTATGGCAACGACAAAAGCGATTTTAAGGGCAAAAAATCCACAAAGCGCAGGTGTGTCTGCAAAAGTTGTAAACGACTTTTTCAAAAATGCGGAAGAAAAAGGGCTTGATTATCATTCATTGATGGTTATCCGTAACGGCAAGGTTGCTGTGGAGTGGTACAACGAGCCTTTTGACAGAGATACCACTCACTCAATGTATTCCGTCAGCAAATCCTTTACTTCAACTGCCATCGGATTTGCAGTTAGCGAAGGATTGGTCTCGCTTGATGATAAACTTCTCGACTTTTTCCCTGAATACACACCGAAAAAGCCTGACCCAAGATTTGAAAAACTTACTGTTCACAATCTTTTGAGAATGTCATCAGGCAAACAGCCAAGTTTTCTTTCCGATAAAGCAAAGGTTGACTGGATTGAAGATTTCATCAATTCTCCTTGGGTTTTTGAACCGGGTGAAAAATTCTTGTATATCAACGAAAACATTTTTATGCTTTCGGCTATTATAAATAAAGTTACGGGTATGAGTATGCGAGAATACCTTATGCCCCGACTTTTTGAACCGCTTGGAATTGATTTTCCTTTCTGGGAAACTGACCAAAACGGCATTGAAGCAGGTGGATGGGGTCTTTATCTTAAAACAGAAGACCTTGCGAAATTTATTCTTTGCTATCTTAAAGAGGGAAAATACAAGGGTGAGCAGGTTATTCCTAAAGAATGGACCCGTCTTGCAACACAAAAGCAAATTGACAATGAATATAACCGTCCAGGCACAGACGCATCATACGGCTACGGCTATTGCTTCTGGCTCGACCATTTAGGCGGTTTCCGTGCGGACGGAATGTTTTCACAGTTTGGTATTGCCTTTCCTGAATACAACGCCGTGGTTGTCGTTAACTCTTCAATCACCGTTGAGCAGGACGGACTTGACGGCATTTTCGACTATTTCCCAAAAGCCTTCGTTGAAGCAGACGAAAATACTGAATTGGATATGGCAAAAGCAATTGCCCCCGTACTTAGTGAGCACCCCCCGAAAGAACAGGAAATTACGGACAGATACATTAAATTCCGCAAGAAACTTCTTCTTAATCTCGTGGGCTTTCAGGTGAGTGTTTTGCCGCTTGCTATTACGTATATGATGAGTGACAAAGCAGGTAATATTGATATGGTCAAGTTTGACTTTAACGGTGAGGACTGCACGTTCCGTTGGAGTGAGGGTGACGAGCATAATATCATCAAATTAGGTATGGACGGTCACTATCGCTATTCCACAATGACTCTTGGACAGATTGAGTTCAAGGTTTGTTCAAATGCAACCTGGATTGACGATAACACGTTATTGGTTTCAATCAGACCAATCCAGACCGTCGGCAAACGAAATCTTCTGTTCAGTTTCAGACCGCAAAACAAAGTCGTTATGACTCCGTCAAGCACTCCTTACGTTGGTGATATTCTTTCAACTCTTGACGGCTTCTTCGACCAGATGATTCCAAATAAGGCAATTTGTACTGCATTTAAGAAGTTTGTGCAACTTCTCCCCCCTCTCGTTGAGCCAAAACATTACGGCAAATTTATTGAGGGAATTAAAAAGAGATAACAAACCAAAACCCCGACATAAGTCGGGGTTAATTTTTGCATAATTTGAATTTGTCGGGCTCATTTAAATTTCACATCTCACTAAAATCGACTATCAAACAATGTAGGGGTCATTCACGAATGACCCGTTCCAAATGTGAGATGTAACCTTTACGGGCGATTCGTGAATCGCCCCTACTATATTATTTTAAACCTAATATAAAATCCGCAGATACATTATAAAATTTACAAAGTTTTATTAAGTCTTCGACGGACATTTTGCATCTGCGTTTTTCATATTTGCTATATGCACTTTGTGTTATTCCTAATAGTTCTGCAACAACTTTTTGGTCTATGTCATTATCTTCTCTCAAACTAATCAATCTATCAATATAATCCATATATAACACCTCAATATTATTATACATATTCCAAAACAGACTATTGACATAAAGTCTTATTTGGACTATAATGTGAGCAAGATTTTAAATATCAGGTGATAATTATGAAAAAAGAGCTTTCTGATTTATGGGAGAATTATTTGGTTGAAGCAGTAATGGATAAGTGCGATGAAGAATTAGAAGCTAGAAAACAATGGGCAAGGGACGAAGATATTTTGCGTTCAAAGTTAAATCAAGAACAGATAGCATTACTTGAAGAATATGACCAATCATTTTTTGCTGTAAATAGTTTTATTGAAGAAAGAGCATTTAAAAAAGGTGTAAAATTCACCGTGAGATTTTTATTTGAGGCTTTATGCGAAGATTAAAAGGGACGATTCAAAAGAATCGCCCCTATCATTCTGCGCTTTGCATTTTGCACTTTGCATTTATATATTCATTCCACCATTAACGGCTAAATCCTGTCCTGTGATAAAATCTGCATCCTTTGACGCCAAAAAACTTACTGCGCCTGCCACGTCTTCAGGAGTACCGATTTTGTTAAGCGGTGTTTCGCCTTTCAACTCGTTCATCGTATCCTCGTCAAAATGACTTGTCATATCGGTTAAAATCACGCCTGGAGAAACGGAATTCACCGTAATTCCCGAAAGTCCGACTTCCTTTGCAAGTGCTTTCGTCATACCGATAACCCCTGCCTTTGCCGCTGAATAATGCACCTCACAAGAGCCGCCGATTTCGCCCCAAATTGACGAAATATTTATAATCTTACCGCTTTTGCGGTTAATCATATATTTCAGCACTGCACGGGAGCAATAAAATGCGCCGCTCAAGTTTGTTTCAATCATTCTATGCCACATTTCGTCAGTAATGTCAGTAAAAAGCATCTGCTCGGCAATTCCTGCATTATTCACAAGCACAAAAATTTCACCGAAATTCTTTTCAACATCTGCAATCACTTCATTAACCGCATTACTGTTCGTAATATCCAGCTTATACGCTTTGCAGTTTTCACCTAATTCATTTACAAGATTTTGTGCTTTATCTTCTGAATTATTATAAGTGAAAGCCACTTTATAGCCGTCACTTACTAATCTTTTTACAACAGCAGAGCCGATACCCTTTGCTCCGCCTGTTACAAACGCGATTTTGTTCATTTAACACCGCCCCTTTCGGACTATAAATAATATTGTATCACATATTATATTAAATTGCATTAAAAATACTTGAAAATTTTTTTAAAATGCTCTATAATAGCAGTTGCGGTTTAATATTTGGAGGGAAGTGCAGCTCATTCGTAACTCGCTTCGGTTGTAATTTAATATTTGCTGGTGTAGCACAGTTGGTAGTGCAGCTCATTCGTAATGAGCAGGTCGCAGGT
>JAZQYK010000057.1:0-8293 GCA_045633505.1 Candidatus Fimenecus sp.
GGGGTTATTCAATTAAACAACAAACCCCTCAGTCTCGCATACGCTCGACAGCTCCCCTTTCAGGGGAGCCGAGAACCGACCATATTGGTGTCATAAACATCCCGACAAATTCAAATTTATTGAAATAACCGTATAAATTCGCTGTTGACTTTACTGCTTTAATGTAGTAAAATCTTTTTGGTGATTATTTTGGAACAGCAAAACACATATAAAGCCGCATTTAAGGCGGCTTTTCCACACACTATACCCGTGCTGACAGGCTATCTTTTTATTGGCATAGCCTTTGGTGTAATGTTTGCAGATAAAGGATATAACTTTCTGTGGGCAGGGCTTATGAGCTTACTTGTTTATGCAGGGTCAGGGCAATATCTCGCCGTGAATTTTTTTAACCCGACAGTAAGCCTTTTGCAAGTAGTGCTTTTGACCTTTATGGTTAATGTGCGTCATATTTTCTATGGACTTTCATTACTTGATAAGTTCAAGGTATCAGGTAAGAAAAAGCCATATATGATTTTTTCATTAACAGATGAAACATATTCTTTATATTTCCTTACAAAAACTCCACCAGATGTTGATGAGGGTAAATTTTTATTTGCACTTGCAATTCTTGACCAATCTTATTGGGTTGTAGGCTCAATGATTGGTGCTGTTGCTGGAACACTCATTCCTTTTGACTCTACAGGCATTGATTTTGCAATGACAGCATTATTTATTGTGATTTTTGTTGAACAATGGCTAGAGAAGAAAAATCGTTTTCCTGCAATTGTGGGTGTGGCTGCCAGTTTAATTTGTCTTCTTATTTTTGGCAAAGACAGTTTCATTTTGCCGTCAATGATTATTATTATGATAGTTTTTCTATCAAGTCATAGAATTGAAATTAAGAAAGGGGAACGTAACAATGACTAATCTTCCGGTTTCTCCAATGCATTCCCTTATTATAATAGTATTGGTTGCCATTACCACGTTGTCAACCCGTGCAATACCGTTTCTTTTGTTCCCTGATGGCAAAGAAATACCTAAAGCCGTCGAATATCTTGGAAAGGTGTTGCCACCTGCAGTTATCGGTATGCTTGTTGTTTATTGTTTTAAATCAGTTAACGTGCTTGAAAGTCCCTTTGGACTTCCTGAATTGATTGCGGGAGCAACGGTCGTGTTACTCCACGTTTGGAAGAGGAATAATCTTCTCAGCATCGGCACGGGGACGGTATTGTATATGGTATTAGTTCAGACGGTTTTTGCATAAACGTATAATTATATATAATAGTATAAGCGGTAGAGTTCATTCTCTGCCGCTTTTTTAATAAGGAATATTTACCACAATTTGCACATAAAATATGGACAAACAGATACAAAAGGAGGTGTGTTTTGTAATAATTTTGTAATAATTTAATGCTTTTTTAAAAATCTCACAAAAAAAATTACAAGTGATGCTTAGAAAACCACAATATATAGTAGAAAAAAGGGACGGTTTTGGATATTAAGTCAAAAATTGACTTGATGATTTGTTAATTTTACACAAAAATTAATTTTTATAAAATTTGACTTTTTGACACGATATGAATATAATGTCAAAAGTCACAAAGCGAGAATAACGGTTGTGCGTTAAGTGAGCCTTGAAAGTGCTTTTCAAAGCGACCTTCGGGGTGAACACTTTGTTAAAGCAAAGGTTGACACAGCTTATTAAAGGAGCAGAATGATGATAAAAGAAATCATAGGCAGTGCGAAAGCAGCTCGCGTACCGTTCAGAGTACTGGCGCTTATAATGGCCTTGGTCGTTCTTTGTGCAGGAACAGTTTTCGCAGCCAACAGTGAGTCTTATATAGTTGACATCTATGAAGGCCCACAAATCACAAGAGTAGAAACGTCTGAAAAAGATGCTTATGAAATTGTGAAAGAAGCAAAAATTGAATTGTCTGGCGACGATAAACTCTTACTTGACGATTTTGTTGCGGGAACAGAAAGCAAAATTGTTGTTTGCCGTGCAAGTAACGTAAGATTTATCAATGCAGACGGAAATATTGTGGATATCGTTTTCGCAGGAACGGTAGCAGAGCTTATTGAAAGTCAGGGTGTTGTACTTTCCGATAATCTTGTTTCAAGTGTTAACGTAAATGCTGTTGTGACGAACAATATGGAGGTCGAGATTCTTAATTCTTATGACCTTACAATCAATGTTGACGGTGAAACAAGACAGGTTAAATCAACTGCCAAGACAGTGGGCGATTTGCTCAAGGAACAAAACATAGCTCTCGATGAAGATGATGAAACAGTTCCAACTGTTGATACGGAGCTTTCTCACAATCTTGTAATTGATGTTCTCAGGGTTGAATACGTTACGAGAGAGGTAACTGAAACAGTTGCTTTCAAATCAAAAACAGTTAAGTCTTCATCAATGCTTAAGGGCACCAAAAAGGTTACAACCAAAGGTGTTAACGGCGAAAAAATCGTTGTTTATAAGGACAGAATCGTTAATGGTGAACTTGATGAAACAAGTTTTGTAAGCGAAACTGTTACAAAACAACCGGTAACTCAGGTTACGACAGAAGGCACACTTGTAAAAAATACAGGTCTCGGTAACAGCAGAATTGAAAAGAACGGAGCTCCGATTTCAGAAATCGCACTTCCTTCAAAATATTCAATCGATGCTAATAACGTGCCAACAGAATACAAGAAAAAGATTACGGGCAGAGCCGCTGCTTATTGTCAGCCAGGTGGTAAAACTGCAACAGGAAAAGCAGTAATGCCTGGTCGTGTAGCAGTTAATCCTGAACAGATTCCTTACGGTACAGAAATGTGGATTGTATCAAATGACGGTATCGTTTACGGTTACGCAATTGCTGAAGATACAGGCGGATTTGCAAAGAAGGGTTATTACACAGTTGACCTTTATATGAACAGCACAAGTCAGTGTCGTCAATGGGGCGACCGTGGAGTAACTATTTACATTCTTTGATTGAAAAAAAGAGAGCAGAAATGCTCTCTTTTTTCTTTGCATTTTTATAGTTTTGTGTTATTATTATTTTATACTATGCGTGGAGTGGATTAAATGAGAGTTCTGACAGTTGAAAACACAAGAAAAGCAGAGCAGTTAGCTAATGACAGCGGAATATCATATCTTCAGTTAATGGAAAACGCAGGGTCATACTGTGCAAGAATTATCCGCAAAACCTTTGAAAACACTAACAAGCGAAATGCTTTGATTGTTTGCGGTAAGGGTAAAAACGGCGGTGACGGATTTGTTATAGCGCGAAAACTTTCGGAATTCGGATACAATATTACCGTTATGATGACGATGGGGTTGCCAACTGACGAGGAGTCCTCTGAAATGCTGTCAAGAATAAGAGCAATGGGTATCAATATCGTTCATTATGACGAAAACGGAAGCGTTGATAAATACTTCGAGAATTCACAGCTTATAATTGACTGTATTTTCGGCGTGGGCTTCAATGGTGAGCCTGACGGCAAAATGGCAGGGGTGTTTAATAAAATCAACGGGGCGTCTGCTTCGGTAATCAGTATTGACGTGCCAAGCGGTCTTTGTGGGGACAGCGGTAATGTGCCTGAGTTTTGTGTAAATGCAGATATGACGATTGCCGTAATGGTGTTAAAGCCCGTCCACGTGTTAAAACCGTCAATGCTTTCTTGCGGTAAGGTGGTTGTTGCGCCAATCGGTGTGCCTTCTCAATGCTTTGAACAGGTCAGCACAACGCTTTTTACGGTAAGCGACGATGAGGTTAAAGGCTTCTTCAAAAAAAGAAGCGTTGACAGTCATAAAGGTACGTTCGGCACGGTTCTTGTTGTTGGCGGTAGCTATGAAATGCCGAATGCAGTTTATTTCGCATCGCAGGGGGCTGTGAATAGCGGTGCAGGGCTTGTTAAAGTCGCTTTTCCGTCAGTTGCGTATAATGCAATCGCGCCAAAAACCTTTGAGCAGATTTTAATTCCTCTTGAGAGTAATAAAAAAGGCAGAATTTCACAGAATGCAACGAGACGGCTTGAGGTTGAGCTGAAAAAATGCTCTTGCGTACTTGTTGGATGCGGAATGGGCAGTGATGAGGATACAAAAGCCGTAACTGAATTTATAATAAAGAATTCGGAAGTGCCTGTAATTCTTGATGCAGATGGAATAAATTGTCTTGAAGATAATATAGATATAATAGACGAAGCAAAAGTCGGTGTTATTCTTACACCTCATCCAAAAGAAATGTCAAGAATTGCAGGAGTTACCGTTGATGAAATTCAGCAAAGCCGAGGAGCAGTGGTGAAAAGTTTTACAAAAGCGCATAAATCCGTACTCGTACTCAAAGGTGCATCCACACTTGTTGGCAGTACTGACTATGACGACATATACGTAAACAATACGGGTAATCCCGGAATGGCGACGGGCGGTACGGGTGACGTGCTTGGCGGAATAATCGCATCCTTCATCGCTCAAGGCGTTGACACCTTTACAAGTGCCGTGGCAGGCGTAAATATTCACGGCGCTGTCGGTGATAAGGTGAGTGAGGAGTATTCAATGATGGGTAACACTCCAAGTCTTATGCTTTTGGAATTGCCAAAGATATTAAGTAAATACGAATAAGGGTAAAAGTTATGAAAAGAGTCCTTTGCATTGTTATGGCGCTGATGCTTTTCGGCGGATGCGGGACGTTAAACAAAAAGGACGTTAAAAAAGAGCCACTGATTTTCAGTGGCTTTAATGCTGTGGTGACAACAAAAATAAACGATATCACAATAAGCGGAAAAGCTGAATATTATGCAGATAACTCGTTGACGTTTGAGTTTTCTCAGCCTGAAACGGTAAAAGGTGCAACCGTTGTGTGCAGTAGCGGTGAATATAAAATACGGTTTCAAGATATTTCAGTGTCATTTCCAAGTGAAAAAATGTCTTTTTATATGATTTGCAGAGCAATTGAAACCTGTGTTAATAACGTGCAGGGGAAAACTCCCGAAAATGACGCAGAAAGCGAAATGCTTGTTTACAGCTATACTGCTGAAAATCATTTGTGTAAACTTTATGCCGATTCAGAAACGAAAAATTTTATAAAACTGACTGTTGACGGTGTTGACGTTGTTTATTTTGAAAACTTTCAATATTTAACAACCGAATAATACGGACAACTACCTCGAAAATTGAATATTATATATTACTCCCTGATATTTTTACTCTTTATGTTTAATTGAAGAAAATAAAGGTAAAAATAACAATGAAAAGAAATTACGGAGAGTGATATATAAATGAATATAAAAAGAGGGGATATTTATTATGCCGATTTAAGTCCCGTCGTCGGCTCGGAGCAAGGCGGAATAAGACCGGTACTTATCGTGCAGAATGACGTTGGTAATAAATACAGTCCAACCGTTATTGCCGCCGCAATCACAAGTCAGCAGGATAAATCACGAATGCCCACTCATATAAGCGTGAACGGTCATGAATGTGGGCTCAGCAAGGACTCTGTGGTGTTGCTTGAACAAGTGAGAACAATCGATAAGCAACGACTGAAGGAAAGAATGGGAAACTTATCCGTTGCCGATATGAACAAAATCAATAAAGCATTAACCGTATCATTCGGGTTGATATAAAAGTTGAAATGCAGGGCGGGGGACTACTCCCGCCATTCGTTTGCGAAGCAAACATATCGAGTACAAAGTAACATATCGAGGTATTGCGTAGCAATAGCATATCAAAAATTCCGTCAGGAATTTATATCGATAAAATAAAAGTCGATATGTGTGATAAATCACACTCGATATATTTATCTTACGATAAATTCGATATAATTTAATTTCATTCAATTTCGATATATTCACCTTGCGGTGAATAAGAATTATTAAATATTTATTAAATTTACATAAAACACTTGACGATTTAACAAATATTGGCTAAAATATAAATTAGCACTCGCACTTCGAGAGTGCTAAAAATTCAGTATTTATTATTCTTTTCAGGAGGTAACATAAAATGACTATTAAACCACTTGCAGACAGAGTTGTACTCAAATCATGCGAAATGGAAGAAACAACAAAAAGCGGAATCGTACTTACATCTGCCACTCAAGAAAAACCACAGGTGTCAGAGGTTGTTGCGGTTGGTCCCGGCGGACTTATTGACGGTAACGAAGTTAAAATGTATGTTAAAGTCGGCGACAAGGTAATTACAGGTAAATATTCAGGCACGGAAGTTAAAATGGATAACGCGGAATATACAATCGTCCGTCAGTCAGAAATTCTTGCAGTTGTAGAATAAGGAGGGCTCGAAATATGGCTAAACAAATTATTTATGGTGAAGAAGCAAGAAAGGCTCTTCAGAATGGTATTGATAAATTAAGCAATACAGTTAAAATTACATTAGGACCTAAAGGCAGAAACGTAGTTCTTGACAGAAAATACGGCGCACCGCTTATTACAAACGATGGTGTTACAATCGCTAAAGAAGTTGAACTTGAAGATGCATTCGAAAATATGGGTGCTCAGCTTGTAAAGGAAGTTGCAACAAAGACAAACGACGTTGCAGGTGACGGTACGACAACTGCTACACTTCTTGCTCAGGCTCTCGTTCGTGAGGGTATGAAAAACGTTGCCGCAGGCGCTAATCCAATGGTAGTTAAAAAGGGTATGCAGGCTGCTGTTGACGCAGTAGTTCAAGAAGTACTTAAAAACGCAAAGCCCGTTGCATCAAGCGACGATATTGCTCGTGTTGCAACAGTCTCAGCGGCGGACGAATACGTTGGAAACCTTATTGAAGATGCAATGGCAAAGGTTACTGCTGACGGCGTAATCACAATTGAGGAGTCAAAAACAAGCGAAACATATTCTGACGTTGTTGAGGGTATGCAGTTTGACCGCGGCTACATTTCACCTTATATGGTAACAGATACAGATAAGATGGAAGCAATCATCGACGATGCATTTATTCTTATTACAGATAAGAAAATCAGCAATATTCAGGAAGTACTTCCACTTCTTGAACAGATTGTTCAGGCAGGTAAAAAACTTGTAATCGTTGCTGAAGACGTTGAGGGTGAAGCTCTTTCAACAATTCTTGTTAATAAACTTCGCGGTACGTTCACTTGTGTTGCAGTTAAAGCACCAGGGTTTGGCGACAGAAGAAAAGAAATGCTTCAGGATATCGCAATCCTTACAGGCGGTCAGGTAATCACATCTGATTTAGGTCTTGAACTTAAAGATACTCAACTCTTCCAGTTGGGCAGAGCAAAGCAGGTTAAGATTTCAAAGGAAAACACAATCATCGTTGACGGTGCAGGTGAGCAGGATGCAATCAAGGGCAGAATTCATCAGATTAAGTCACAGATTGCTGAAACAACATCTGATTTTGACCGTGAAAAGCTTCAAGAAAGACTTGCAAAACTTGCAGGCGGTGTTGCAGTAATCCGTGTTGGTGCGGCAACTGAAACAGAAATGAAAGAAAAGAAACTTCGAATTGAAGACGCTCTTGCAGCTACAAAAGCGGCTGTTGAGGAAGGCACGGTTGCAGGTGGCGGTGTAGCACTCCTCGGTGCAATTAAATCAGCATCAGCACTTCTCGATACTGACGATGCAGATTACAAAACAGGTGTTAAGATTGTTCTTAAAGCAATTGAAGAACCGGTTCGTCAGATTGCGGCAAACGCAGGTCTTGAGGGTTCAGTGATTGTAAACGAAATCGTAAATTCAAATAAGGCAGGCTACGGCTTTAACTTCGCAACAAGCGAATATGTTGATATGTTTGAAGCAGGTATCCTTGACCCTGCAAAAGTTACTCGTTCAGCACTTCAGAATGCATCATCAGTTGCAGCAATGGTGCTCACAACAGAGTCACTTGTTGCAGATATTCCTGACCCACAGGCTGAAGCAGCTGCTGCTGCGGCAATGGCTCAGGCAGGCGGAGGAATGTATTAATTGCAAAATCTTTGATTTTGCATCGATATAAATCCTTTGCAGGATTTGCGAAGCAAAAATATCGTGTTGAATTTATTCAACATATCGCAATAATAAATGCAAAACGCAAAATGCAAAATAAAACAAATAACTCGGCTCCCCTGAAAGGGGACCTGTCTTTTTGTAAAGAAGACTGAGGGGTTGCCTTCTCCTTGAGGAGAAGGTGTCACGAAGTGACGGATGAGGTGTATATCTCATCCGTTTTTCTTTTGTAACTATTATTACAATATTGTAATTTTTCTGTTTTTCGATAAAAATTTATTGACAAACGATAAAAACGGTGCTATTTTAATGGTAGAACATACCCCAAAGGAGAATTTTTATGAAATCAGCAAATAAATCTATTATTTTGTCT
>JAZQYK010000058.1:0-37852 GCA_045633505.1 Candidatus Fimenecus sp.
AAATAAGTAACAGCAAAACCTACGGGTCGTCGAGACGCCGACCCCTACAATGCACTAATTGCGTTGTTCTGTAGGGTCGGGTCTCTGTGCCCGACCGCAAGTTTGCGGTAAATTTTCGGGCAGGCACGGAGACCTGCCCCTGCAATACACTAAATTAGTAACATCTATAATCGCAACGCAGTTCCGACATTTTGCGCTTTGCGTTTTGCACTTTGCATTCTGTTCGACAAACCCCCAATTTGTCGAACTGCCCCCGACCGATACTTATCTTGTTCGAGCATTCACTTTACGTTTTGCACTTCTTAAATCCTTTTCCTTGACATTGAACTTAAAATTGTGTACAATATAATGGATAGTATAGGGATATTTTGTCCTGCTGTCATTTACCTTAATTTCATTACATATTTTTGATATATTTTTTGAAATTAAATATTATTTTAGGAGGGAACGGAAAATGGTTTCTTTAACAGTTGCCATTGTGATTGCCGTTGTCTCTGCTGTTGTATTTGGTGCCGGTGGCTTTGTCGTTGGCGGTCTTCACCGCAAAAAAGTCGCTGAAGCTGAAATCGGCTCCGCTAATGAAGAAGCATTAAGAATTGTTAATCAGGCAATGCAAACTGCCGAAAGCAAGAAAAAAGAGGCTATTCTTGAAGCAAAAGACGAAATACACAAGTTAAGAAACGAGGCTGACAAAGAGCTTCGTGAAAGACGAGCAGAGGTTCAACGTCAAGAACGCAGAATCATTCAAAAAGAAGAAACTCTCGATAAGAAAACTGAAAATATCGAGAAAAAAGAAGAACTTTTAGCTGAAAAAATCAAAGCGGCTGACGAAAGAATGGAAGAAGTCGAAAGACTTAAACGCAGTGAGCTTGAAATGCTCGAAAAAGTCAGTGGTTATTCAAAAGAACAGGCTAAAGCGCTTCTTATGGAACAACTCGACGAGTCTCTCACTCACGAAAAAGCTGTTAAAATCCTTGATTTTGAACAGAGAACCCGTGACGAAAGCGAAGAACTTGCCAGAGAGATTATTTCAGGCGCAATTCAGCGCTGTGCCGCTGACCACGCATCTGAAGCTACAGTTTCAGTTGTAGCACTTCCTAATGACGAAATGAAGGGTAGAATTATTGGCCGTGAGGGCCGTAACATCAGAACTCTTGAAACAATCACGGGTGTTGACCTTATTATTGACGATACTCCTGAAGCAATTACAGTTTCAAGTTTTGACCCTGTTCGCCGTGAGGTTGCACGTCTCACGATTGAAAAACTTATTCAGGACGGTCGAATTCATCCTGCACGAATTGAAGAAATGTTTGAAAAGTCAAAACGTGAGGTTGAACACACAATCAAACAGACAGGCGAAAGAGCTGTTATTGACGCAGGTGTTAACGGAGTTCATCCTGAACTCGTTAAATTGCTTGGTAAACTCAAATACAGAACGAGTTTCGGTCAAAACGTACTTAACCACTCTCTTGAAGTTTCTTATATTGCAGGTCTTATGGCTCAGGAGCTTGGCGCAGACGTTAAAGCCGCTAAACGCGCAGGTCTTCTTCACGATATCGGTAAGGCTCTTGACCGTGAGTTTGAAGGCTCACACATTGAGCTTGGTGTTGAAGCTGCCAAGAAATACAAAGAAAATGAAAACATTGTTCACGCAATTGCCGCTCACCACGGTGAAATCGAGGCTAAAACAATCGTTGCAGTTCTCGTTCAGGCTGCTGATGCAATTTCTGCGGCTCGTCCGGGCGCCCGTCGTGAAAACGTTCAGAATTATATCAAACGTCTTGAAAAACTTGAGGAAATCGCAACATCATTTGAAGGTGTTGAAAAATCTTTTGCAATTCAGGCTGGTCGTGAAATCAGAATTATGGTTAATCCTGACAAGGTTTCCGACGAAAAGATGGTACTTGTTGCCCGTGAAGTAGCTCAGAAAATTGAAGAAGAGCTTGAATATCCGGGTCAAATCAAGGTTAATATTGTTCGTGAGAACAGAGCAATCGATTTTGCAAAGTGATAAAATTAGCGTCTTTTCACTTTTCCGCCCTTGACTTACACCCGTAAGCCTTTGGTCTCAAAAGCAAAAATTCATCTAATTTAAAACACTTTGAATATAACAACTATAAATGCCCCGATGTCATCAAACGGCTTCGGGGCAAAATAAATTAACGCAATGTGCATAGAAACGGTGTGCTTATGACACGCAAAATTAAAATTCTTTGTGTCGGCGATGTGGTCGGCACAAGCGGTTGTGAGTTTTTGAGAAAAAAACTCAGCCAGTTTAAAACAGAAAACAATATCGACGTCTGCATTGTAAACGGTGAAAATTCTGCGGTGGGAAACGGTATGCTTCCAAACTCCTGCGGTCACATTTTTACAAGCGGTGCCGATTTTATCACCGGTGGCAACCACTCTCTTAAACGCCGTGAGATTTTTGAATATCTCGAAAGAAGCGACAACGTAATCCGTCCTGCCAATTTTGACGATACCGTGTGGGGTAAAGGATATGGGGTTATCGACAAAGGCGCTTACAGAGTGGGTGTAATAAATCTTCTCGGCAGAGTGTGGCTTGAAGGTCACGACGACCCCTTTGAAACTGCCGAAAAAACAATAGAAAAGCTCAAAAAAGAAACAAATATTATACTTGTCGATTTTCACGCAGAGGCTACGGCCGAGAAAAAAGCGCTTGGCTATTTCCTTGACGGAAAAGTGTCCGCTGTTTTCGGCACTCACACTCACGTCCAGACAAATGATGCCCAGATTTTACCTTTCGGCACGGGTTATATCACGGATTTAGGTATGACGGGTCCTGAGGAGTCCGTTTTGGGTGTAAAAAAAGAAATTATAATCGAAAAATTCAGAAAAGGCTTTACCACTATGTTTGAAACTGCTGACACACCTGCTTTTATGCAGGGTTGCATCTTCACTATCGACCGTGACAGCGGAAAAACAGTTGAAATTGAGCCAATTACTATAAGGTGACTCTATGAAAAAACTTTGTTCAGTTATTTCAATAATTCTTTGTATTACCTTGCTTTTTACCGCTTGTAACAACGGCGGTGAGGTGATTAATAACGAAGAAAGCACAACTGAATCACTAAGTCAAGCGATTGAAAACACGGCTACCGTTGTTAAGGACGGAAAAATCTCTCTGCCCTTTAACGAAACGGATGGCTTTAATCCTTTTTTCGCAAAAAGCAACGAAAACTTATATCTTTCAAGCCTTTTGTTTGAGTCTTTATTTACCGTTGACAGCGGTTACAATGCAAATCCGAACCTTGCTCAAAGCATTTCAATCAACGGCACGACGGCTACGGTTACAATAAGACTTGATGCCGATTGCCGAGGCGCAAACCCAATCAACGCTTACGACGTGGAATATTCCTTCAATATGGCAAAAAATTCTTATAACTGGTCAGGCACGTTGGCAGGAGTTGTTTCAGCAACGGCGCAAAGCAATTCCGTGATTGATTTTACTTTGGAATTTGCAGACAGCCTTGTGGCAGGAAAACTCACGTTCCCGATTGTAAAAAGCGGTACTGCGGATACACAGACTGCAATTCCGACGGGCAGTGGAGATTATTATTACAGTCAGGGCGCGTTGAGAAGTGTTTCGGATGCAGAAAAGGTTATAACGCTTTGCAGTATTGACACTAACGACAGCGCTGAGAATGCGTTTAAAATAGGAAAAACCGACGTTTATTTCAACGATTTGGCAGACTGCGAATATGAAAGCATAACGGGTACAACCTTTAATCTTCAGCTTAACAATATGGTGTATCTTGGGCTGAATTCCGCACGTGGAGCGATGACGAAGCACGTCAGAAGTGCAATTGCCGCTAAAATTGATGCGGAAGAAATTGCCGTTTCTTCTTATCAGGGACACGCAACTGCAATAAAACTTCCCGTTAATCCTGAAAGTGAGATTGCAAAAAAGGTTTCACTTATCAACACGAAGGGCGATAAAATTACAGCAGATAAAATTATCGACCGTTGCGGATACACAAGATATTCGGGCAGGGCAAAGACAAACGGTGCTTATCTTCTCACGTTTACTCTCATTGTTAATAATGATAATAAATATCGTGTGGCGGCGGCTTATAATATTGCTGACAGCCTTAACGAATGTGGATTTTTAATCAACGTGGAGGCACTTTCTTTTGCAGATTACAACCAAAGAATATCAAGCGGTAATTACGACATGTATTTAGGTGAGGTCAAACTTGACGGTTCAATGGATATTTCCCAATTTTTCGGCAGTGGCGCTTTGGGTATGGGTATTGACAAGACCGAAAGAGTGGTAACGGATTATTATAAATACCGTGCAGGCGAAATCAGTGAAAAACAATATTTTGATATTTTTGCGGAGTATTATCCCTTTGTGCCGATTTGCTTCAGAAAAGGTTCTGCGGTATTTTCGGGGGACGTTACTCCTCAGGAAAATCAGTTCCCATATAATATTTACGCAGGAATTTAGAATACGAGGTAAGAAAAATGAAGTTCTCCGACGATATTAAGTATATCAAGGGTGTTGGTGAAGCTCGCGCAAAAGGGTTTCACAGCCTTGGTGTGTCAACTGTCGGGGAGCTTTTGCGTTTTTATCCCCGTGCTTATGAGGATTGGAGCAAAATTCTTCCTATTTCACAATGCGTGATTGGTGAAAACGTGTGTATTAAAGGCGCGTTGATTTTTCCAATTAAAAACGAAAGAGTACGTGGCGGAATGCTTATTGCAAAAGGTACCGTGACGGACGGTGATGATGCGGTTTCAATCACGTTTTTCAACAATAAATATATTGAAAAAATGCTGAAAAGCGGTGAAGAATATTTGTTTTACGGCAAAATTACTCTCGGCAAGTTTTCGGCACGCGAAATGCTTTCTCCAATGTTTATTAAAGCCAACGAAAGCGTTGACGTCAGACCGATTTATCCCCAGAATAAAGCGATAACCTCAAAACAAATTCAATCAGCGGTGAAAACGGCGCTTGAAAACATCGGCGAAATTCCCGATTATCTGCCGCGGTATATTCTTGAAAAATTCTCGCTTGTATCACTTGATAAGGCTATAAGGGATATTCATTTTCCCGTTGATGACGAAGCATTACAAAATGCGCGAAACAGATTGATTTTTGACGAATTATTCATTTTGCAGTTAAGCCTTTTAACCTTGAAAAATGATAATTCGGTTGTAAAAACAGGGAATATAATAAACAAAAATTACACGGAAGAATTTTTCTCGCTTTTGCCTTTTACTCCTACCAATGCGCAGAAAAAAGCCGTCAATGAAGCCGTTGCCGATATGCAAAGCGGCAAACAGATGAACAGACTTTTGCAGGGTGACGTTGGAAGCGGCAAAACAGCGGTTTCGGCGGCTATTGTGTATAATGCGGCAAAAAACGGCTTGCAGTCAGCCCTGATGGCGCCGACGGAAGTCCTTGCAAATCAGCATTTTGAAACCTTTTCCGTGCTGTTCAGTAATACGGGAATACGCTGTGAATTGCTGACGGGAAGCACTAAGGCAAAAGAGAAAAAAGAAATAAAAGAACGACTGAAAAGCGGTGAAACAGATTTAATTATAGGTACTCACGCGCTTATTCAGGATGACGTGGAATTCCAAAAACTCGGACTTGTTATAACGGATGAACAACACCGTTTTGGTGTAAAACAGAGAACGGGTCTTTGCAGTAAAGGGGAAAATCCGCATATTTACGTTATGTCTGCAACCCCTATTCCGCGAACCTTGGCGCTTATTTTGTTCGGTGATTTAAACGTGTCAATTCTTGACGAGTTGCCACCGGGCAGACAAAAAATCGACACTTATGCAGTCACTTCGGCAAAGCGCGGAGGAATGTTTGATTTTATCCGAAAGCATCTTGACCAAGGGTATCAGGCATACATCGTTTGTCCGCTTGTTGAAGAAAGCGAATTGGTGCAGGGCGTGTTGTCAGTTGAAGAATACTTCAAAAAGGCACAGATACCGTTTAAAAATTATAAAATCGACCTTTTACACGGCAAAATGAGTCCAAAGAAAAAAGACGAAATTATGCTTAAATTCAAAAGCGGAGAAACCCAGCTTCTTATTTCAACGGTGGTTATTGAAGTCGGTGTGGACGTGCCAAATGCGGTAATTATGGTGATTGAAAATGCTGAACGTTTCGGACTTTCACAGCTTCATCAGTTGCGTGGTCGTGTTGGTCGCGGTAAGGCAAAATCCTCTTGCATCCTTGTGACAGACGCGAAAGGTGACGAAGCGACGGCACGAATGAACATAATGTGCGAGACTACCGACGGCTTTAAAATTGCCGACGAGGATTTAAAACTTCGCGGACCCGGTGATTTCTTCGGCACCCGTCAGCACGGACTTCCCAAGCTTCGAATTGCGGACATTATGACTGACACAAAGATACTTATGCAGACTCAGGAATTTGCAAAAGAGTTGATGCTTACTGACGAGGCGTTTGAAAAGCCTGAACATAGGCTTATCGGCAAACAAGTAGCAAAGAAAATTTATAGTTTACAGGTTTCTAACACTGCAAACACAATTTAAGGGGTATTTTATGTATATTCTTGAACCGATTTTAAAAGCAAACTGGAAAAACACAGAAAAAATGGATGCAATCAGAATTGCCTCCCAAACAGAGCCTGAAGGGCTTGTGAAAGTGCTGGATATTCCTTATATTGCTGATGGTGAAAAAGCACATTTGCTTGATATTTATTATCCTGAAAATACAATTGAAAATCTGCCCGTTATAATTGATATTCACGGCGGCGGTTGGATGTATGGCTATAAGGAAATCAACAAAAACTTCTGCCTTAAATTAGCTGAAAAAGGATTTCTTGTTGCATCAATAAACTATCGCCTTGCAGGTGACGGCATAAGATTTGACGACCAGATTCGCGATATTTTTTCTGCGCTTAAATGGCTTAACGGCAATCTTAAAAATTACCCTGCCGATATGGATAATATTTTCCTTGCAGGTGACTCCGCAGGCGGACATTTCTCTTGCGTTACAACGGCGGTCAATCTTAATGAGGATATGCAAAAGGATTTTGGCGTGGATTATTGCGGCTTTGATTTTAAAGCGGTTGCGGCAATTTGTCCTGCGGTTGACCTGATAAGTCCGAATCTTGTAATGAACGTCAACGTTCCTGTTTTGTTGGGCGAAAAGCATCGCAAGAGCAAATACAGAAAATATCTTGACGTATCACAGATTGTGTCGTCGGATTTCCCACCGTTTTATGTAAATACGGCAACAAACGATTTCCTTAAAAAACAATGCTATAAATTAAAGGATATTCTCGAAAGCAACGGAGTTGAATATCAATTCCACGATTTCAAAGAAAAAGAAAACGAAAAATATTTAACTCACGTTTTTAACGTTGTTAACCCGTTTTCAAAATTCGGCGACCAAGCAAACACGGAAATCGCAGAATTTTTCAAAGCAAGAAAAATTGTGAAAGCAAAATAATATATACAAATTTGAGTTTGTCGAATTTACTGCAGAGTGCAGAGTGTCGGAACTGCGTTGCAATTATAAATATAACCCAATGTTATATTGGCGAGATGATAAATTGTGGGTCGTCGAGTACGCTACGAAACGGCAGGAGCAAGGTCTCGCCCCGCGTTTACAACAAAACCTCCCGACAAACTAAAATTTCTCAAATTCTTTTAAACGAAAAACTCCCGATTTTTATTCGGGAGTTTTTTCATATCTCTTTATTTTTTAATATTCTTTCAGGCGCTTGAATCAAACAAAAATCAAGCATTTCTTCTGTGATGATATCGGGCAACTGTTGAATTTTTTCTTTAATTCTCGTATGGCGGAATTCAGGGTCGTGAGCATCAGTTGCAATAAGTTTTGCAATCTTTCTTGCTATCATATCAATTGCCATACCCTGCGGTTTTGCACCGTTTTTACCTGCCAGACTGTCAATGTTTACCTGAAAAACAACGTTTCGGCGAAGCAATTCGTCAATAATATTAAAATTGCGATGAAGCTCAACGTATCTTTCAGGGTGAGCTAAAATCGGACGGTAACCTCTGTCAATCAGCTCGTCAATCCATAACGGTGCTTTTTCAACGTTAAAAGGACCCAAAGGGAACTCACAAAGCATATAATTAGTGCCTTGAATTGTGAGCGAATCAAGATTTTCAGCATCAAAAACTTCGTCACTCAAAAACAGTTCTGCACCGCTTAAAAGTTTAAGAGGCACGTCTTCGTCCTTGAGAATGTTTCTTAATCTTTCAATTCGACGGTCGCGGATTTCCAAAAAGTCTTCCAGTTGGTCATATTTATAAAAATGCGGTGTGCAGACGATAGTACGCGTTTTGTTGTTGACGGCGTCAATACACATTTTTATTGATACGTCAACGTCTTCGGCACCGTCATCAATGCCATACAACAGATGATTGTGAATATCTATCATTTTTCTGTATCCTCTTTTTCTGCATTCTCTTTTTCCTCTTCGGCTTCAACTTTGCCTGTCAATTCACAATCCTCAACCTTGTGGAATACGTGAATAATACCCTCGTCGTTAAGCATCTTAACCATAACGATTGTAATCGGAAGAAGGAAAAGACCGATAAAGCCGAAAATTCGTGAGCCGATATACATTGCTATGATTGTGGTAAATGCAGGAATTCCAAGCTGTGCCGCAACGAGCTTCGGCTCGATAATCTGTCTGATAACCGTAATGCAGACATATATAACGATTATGCCGATTGCCATTGGGATATTGCCGCTGAAAAGCGAATACACAGCCCAAGGAATAAGCACGGTGCCGGTGCCAAGCACGGGCACGATATCAATAAGTGCAATAATACCGGCGATTATGAAAATATATCCGCCGCTGTAAACACCCATAAGGCTCAAAACAAAGAGTCCGATTGAAAGCTCGGTGAAGGTAATTGTAATAATGAGAGCATAAGCCTTTACCATTTTTGCAAGAGCAGGGAAAAGAAGGTTTTTCGCTCTTACAACCTTTTCGCGAGTTTCCTTTTTGAACACACTGAGAATAACTTTTTTTACGGTTACAAAGTCAGAGGTCATAAAGCAACAAGCCACGATTGCAATAACGATTGAAACCAAAGTGGTTGGAATTTGCTTTGCAGTATTGAGAATTCCCGAAAGAGGGGCTGAAAGCATTGAGAAATCAAAATTTGTGCTTGATGCTTCAGGCGCTTCGGGAGAATTAAGAAGACCTGCTAATTTTTCGCTGATAAAGGTGACAACGGGTGTTTCCACTTTGTCAGGCAAAAATTCAAGAGCTTCACGGATGAGGGCTTCAATCTTTTCAATAAAGGCAGGAATATCTTCAAGCTGAATCATTATATATTGGAAAAAGCCTTTAACCTCGGTGCCAATCCACACGAAAATAAGTCCGATTCCAAAAAGAATGACAAACGAGCAAAGAAGCACCAACAAGGCAGAGACAATTCCTCGCTTTAAAGGAGTTTTGTTGCAGATGAAATTTACGGGACGCTGTAAAAGCATTGCAACGAATACAGCCACAATAAACGGCAAGAATAAGCCGAAGGCATATTTGAAGAAGGCATAGAACAACGCCAAAACAATCGCGCCGTATAAAACGCTTATTATAAAATTCTTTTTCTTTTCAATTACTGTCATAATTTTTCTCCAAAAATCATTTTGTATAAATATAATAAACCATTTTAAAGCAATATACAATTAAAAAGTGAAAAAATATGTAAAAATTTCTAAAAAAGTTATAAAAAAATTATTTAAATATATTGTATATTACCTCTTTATTCTTTCGGTGATTTGTGATAGAATATTTAAAAGTATTTTAAACTGATAAATTATACCTTTTTCACATATAAGGTTAAGGACGTGAATTAAATGTTTGTAGCGGTTATGGGTTATGGCACAGTCGGCTCGGGTGTAGTTGAGGTGCTCACAAAAAATCACGACAGTATTGTAAAAAGAAGTACTCAGAGTGATATGGCGGTTAAATATATTCTTGATTTAAGAGATTTTCCCGGCGACCCTCACGAAGATAAAATGATTAAAGATTTTAACGTTATTCTTAATGATGATGACGTTAAAGTGGTTGTTGAAACAATGGGCGGTCTTCACCCTGCTTATGAATTCGTTTCATCTTGTCTTAAAGCAGGTAAGAGCGTTGTTACTTCAAATAAAGAATTGGTTGCGGCTAAGGGCTGTGAGCTTTTACAGTTTGCGCAGGAAAATAACGTAAACTTTTTGTTTGAAGCATCAGTCGGCGGCGGTATTCCGATTATCCGTCCGATTTCACAATGCCTTGCGGCTAACGAAATCGATGAAATCGCAGGTATTCTCAACGGCACAACAAACTTTATTCTTACAATGATGATTGAAAAGAATATGAGCTTTGAAGACGCGCTTAAACTTGCACAGGATAATGGTTATGCAGAAAAAGACCCAACGGCAGACGTGGAAGGTCACGATGCTTGCAGAAAAATCTGTATTCTCGCTTCACTTTGCTTTGGAAAACACGTTTACCCAGAAGCAGTTTATACTGAAGGAATTACAAAAATTACGCTTGACGACGTTGCTTATATCGGCGCATTCGGTGGCGTTATAAAACTTTTAGGCCGCGCTAAGAGAATGGATGACGGAAAAATTTCTGCAATCGTTTCTCCTGCAATTGTTATGGATGGCAGTCAGTTAGCATCTGTTAATGATGTTTTCAATGCAATTCTTGTCCGCGGCGATGCAACGGGTGACGTTGTGTTCTACGGTAAGGGCGCAGGTAAATTACCAACTGCATCAGCGGTTGTGGCTGACGTTATTGACTGTGCAAGAAATATGGACAGAAAAAAACCTCTTGGCTGGGGCGAAGCAATCTACGATTACGTTGTTGATTATAAAACAGCGGTTAATCCGCTTTACATCCGCGCTGAAGTTACTGACAGAGCAAATGCTTTGCAGGACGTTGTAGCAACGGTTGGCAAGGTTCAGGTTCTTGAGTTTGCAGGCTGCAAGTCAAACGAACTTGCATTCGTAACAAGCGCTATGGCAGAAGGCGAATTGACAGAAAAACTTAACGGTATTTCTTCAATCAGCATAAAATCTCTTATCAGAGTAACCGATTATTGATATTTAGTATTTATTCCAATTAGGAGGCATATATGGGACTTATTGTTCAGAAGTTCGGCGGTTCAAGTGTTCGTGACGCCGAAAGAGTAATGAATGTTGCCCAGATTGTTACTGATACTTACCGTGCAGGTAATGACGTTGTCGTTGTAGTATCAGCACAAGGGGACACAACAGACGATTTGATTGAGAAGGCTTATGAAATTAACTCAAAGCCGTCAAAAAGAGAAATGGATATGCTCATGGCATCGGGTGAACAGATTTCAATAGCGCTTCTTGCTATGGCGTGTGAAAAGCTCGGTTGTCCTGCGGTTTCACTTCTCGGTTGGCAGGCAGGCTTTAACACAAGCTCTGCTTACGGTACAGCCCGTATCAAGAACGTTAAAGCTGATAGAATTCGTTCAGAAATTGACCGTCATAACATTGTTGTTGTGGCAGGTTTTCAGGGACTTAATAAATATGACGACCTTACAACTCTCGGCCGTGGCGGCAGTGATACGAGCGCAGTTGCAATTGCGGCGGCTCTCCGCGCTGACCGTTGCCAGATTTTCACAGACGTTGAAGGCGTTTATACTGCTGACCCAAGAAAAGTAGAGAATGCAAAGAAACTTCAGGAAATCACTTATGATGAAATGCTTGAACTTGCAACTCTTGGTGCACAGGTGCTTAATAACCGTTCAGTAGAAATGGCTAAAAAATATAATGTTGAGTTAGAAGTTCTCTCAAGTCTCAAGAGAGTTCCCGGTACAATCGTTAAGGAGGTTGCCAAAATGGAAAAAATGCTTATCAGAGGTGTTACAAAAGATACAGACGTAGCACGTATTTCAGTTACAAAAATTCCAAACACACCAGGTGTTGCTTTCAAACTTTTTGATGCTCTTGCAAAGCGTAAAATAAACGTTGATATTATTTTACAGTCAGTTGGCCGTGACAGCACGAAGGATATTACGTTCACAGTTGCAAAGGGTAACGCAGAAGAAACAATCGAGTGCGTAAAGAGTGTTTTCGATATTGAAGACAAAGATATTATCTGTGACACGTCAGTTGCAAAAATCTCAATCGTTGGTGCAGGTATGGAATCTCATCCAGGAACAGCTTCAAAAATGTTTGAGGCTCTTTATGAGCGTGACATCAACATTGATATGATTGCTACAAGTGAAATCAAGATTTCAGTTCTTATTGACCTTGAGGATGCAGACCGTGCAGTTAGCGCTATCCACAAGGCATTCTTCCCAGCAGAATAAGTATGCCAATAGAGAGAAACAATTTAGTTTCTCTCTCTTTTATAAAGAATTTTAAAGATAAGGAGATATAAATTATGACAGACAAATTTGCAAAAGAAGGTCTTACCTTTGACGACGTGCTTCTCATCCCTGCAGAAAGTAACGTTCTTCCAAGTGATGTTGACATTTCAACTCAGCTTACTAAGACAATTAAATTAAACACTCCAGTACTCACAGCAGCTATGGATACGGTTACTGAAAGTAATATGGCTATTGCTATTGCTCGTGAGGGTGGCGTTGGTATTATCCATAAGAATATGTCAATTGAGGCTCAGAAGGCTCAGGTTGACAAGGTTAAGAGAAGTGAAAACGGCGTTATCAATAATCCATTCTTCTTATCTCCTGAAAATACTGTTCAGGAAGCAGATAATCTTATGCACCGTTATAAGATTTCAGGTGTTCCTGTTTGTGATGAAAATGGAAGGCTTGTTGGTATTCTTACTAACCGTGATATGAGATTTATTGCTGATTACAGCGGTAAAATCAAAGACTTTATGACAAGTGACGGACTTGTAACTGCTCCAGTTGGCACAAATCACGACGAAGCAAAGAAAATTCTTATGAAACACAAGATTGAAAAGCTTCCACTTGTTGATGAAGCAGGTTTCTTAAAGGGTCTTATTACAATCAAAGATATTGAAAAAGCAGTTAAATATCCAAACTCAGCAAGAGACGCAATGGGTAGACTTCTTTGTGGCGCTGCTGTTGGTGCTACTGCTGATGTGCTTGACAGAGTAGCTGCTCTCGTTGAAGCAGGTGTTGATATTATCACTCTTGACTCTGCACATGGTCACAGTCAAGGCATTATTAAATCTGTTGCTAAGGTTAAGGCAGCATATCCTGAGCTTTCACTTATCGCAGGTAACGTTGCTACTGCTGAAGCTACAAAGGCTCTTATCGATGCAGGTGCAGACTGCGTTAAGGTTGGTATCGGACCTGGTTCAATCTGTACAACCCGTGTTGTTGCAGGTATCGGTGTACCACAGATTACAGCAGTTTATGATTCAGCAAACGAAGCCGCAAAGCACGGTATTACCGTTATTGCTGACGGTGGTATTAAATATTCAGGTGAAATCGTTAAGGCAATTGCCGCAGGTGCTTCAGCTATTATGGTTGGTTCACTCGTAGCAGGTTGTGAGGAGTCGCCGGGAGAAAGCGAAATTTATCAAGGCCGTCAGTTCAAGGTTTATCGCGGTATGGGTAGTATTGCGGCTATGAACAACGGTTCAAAGGACAGATACTTCCAGGCAAACAACAAAAAGCTCGTTCCAGAAGGTGTTGAAGGTCGTGTTCCTTACAAGGGAATTCTTTCTGATACAATTTATCAGCTTATGGGTGGTCTTAAAGCAGGTATGGGTTATTGCGGTTGCGCAACAATCGACGAGCTTAAAACAAAGACAAGATTCATCAGAATCACAAATGCAGGTCTTAAAGAAAGCCATCCACATGACGTTTATATCACAAAAGAAGCTCCTAACTATTCAGGAAACGTATAATGGATAATACGGAGTATCCAAAAAGGAAAAAGATTAGATTAGAGGGTTATGATTATTCCCAAAATGGTTGTTATTTTGTGACGATATGTGTTAAAGACAAGCGACATTTGTTGGCACATTACAAGTCAAAGGAAGAAATTGTAGGGGCGGGTCTCCGTGCCCGCCCGCAAGATGCTGTTGTATTGACACCATTAGGTAAAGAAGTGCAAAAATCAATTGATTATATCAATACACATTACAAAGATATTGATGTTGAAAATGCAATTGTAATGCCAAATCATATACATCTTTTAATCACAATCGATAATATTGAAGCCCGATACACGGGCAGGCACGGAGACCTGCCCCTACAAGATGTCATAAGGAACCTTAAGTCTTATACAACAAAAAAGTATTGGGAAATATCGGGTGAAAAAGATAATGTTCTTTGGCAATCTCGTTACCAAGACCATATAATTCGAAATCAAACAGATTTTGAAAATCATTGGAACTATATTGAATATAACGCGTTAAAAGAATACGAATGATAAGGAAATTAAAATTATGTTTGAAAATTTAATTGATTCAATCGGATTTATAAACAATACTGACCCGGAAGTTGCAGAGGCTATGGGTCTTGAACTTAAAAGACAGAGAGAAAATCTTGAGCTTATTGCAAGTGAAAATATTGTGTCCCCTGCGGTAATGGCGGCAATGGGCAGTGTTCTCACAAACAAATATGCTGAAGGTTATCCGGGCAAGAGATATTATGGCGGATGTCAGCATGTTGATATTGTAGAAGATATTGCTCGTGACAGACTTAAAAAGCTTTTCGGTGCAGCTTATGCTAATGTTCAGCCACATTCAGGCGCTCAGGCAAATATGGCGGTTTATTTTGCTCTCATTAACCCGGGTGACACGGTTATGGGCATGAACCTTGCAGAAGGCGGTCACTTAACACACGGTTCACCTGTAAATATGTCAGGTAAATACTATAATTTCGTGCCTTACGGTGTTGACGAAAACGGTTTCCTTGACTATGATGCTTTTGAAAAGAAAGCAAAGGAATGTCAGCCGAAACTTATCGTAGCAGGTGCTTCAGCATATCCAAGAACAATCGACTTTGAGAGAATTGCAAATATTGCTCATTCCGTTGGCGCTTACTTTATGGTTGATATGGCTCATATTGCGGGTCTTGTAGCCGCTGGTCTTCATCCGTCACCCGTGCCTTATGCAGACGTTGTTACGTCAACAACTCATAAGACACTTCGCGGTCCTCGCGGCGGTATTATTCTTTGCAAGGACGAAGAATTCGGTATGCAGTTCAACAAGGCGATTTTCCCGGGCACACAGGGCGGTCCTTTAATGCATATTATCGCTGGTAAGGCGGTTTGCTTCGGCGAGGCTTTAAGTGACGAGTTTAAGGCATATCAGCAAAGAGTAATCGACAACGCAAAGGCATTGGCAGAAGGACTTACAAAGCGCGGTATTAACTTGGTATCAGGCGGTACGGATAATCACCTTATGCTCGTTGACCTTCGTTCAGTTGGAATTACGGGTAAAGAGCTTGAACATAGACTCGACGAGGTTCATATTACTGCAAACAAAAACGCTATTCCTAATGACCCTCAGAAGCCGTTTGTAACAAGCGGTGTAAGACTCGGTACACCTGCCGTTACTACAAGAGGTCTTGGCATTGAAGATATGGACAAGATTGCAGAATTCATCTATCTTTGTGCTACTGATTTTGAAAACCAGAAGGATTACATCACAAAGGGTGTTGCTGAAATCTGCAAGAAATACCCATTATATGAATAACTAAAAATCCCCACTGCATAAGATTTATAAAAAATGCAGTGGGGGATTATAATGAGATTTACTAAAATGCACGGGGCAGGAAATGACTATATTTATATTGACTGCTTCACGGAAAACGTCGAAAATCCAGAAGAATTGTCGAAAAAATTAAGTGACAGACATTCTGGAATTGGTGCAGACGGAATTGTGTTGATTTGCCCGTCAAAACAAGCCGATTGCTTTATGGATATTTATAATGCAGACGGTTCAAGGGCAAAAATGTGCGGAAATGCGGTTCGTTGTGTTGCGAAATACATATATGATAATAGATACGAGAAATCAATTATTAAAATTGATACACTCAGCGGAATAAAACTTGTTGAGATTTTCTCAGAAAACGGTGTTGCAACTAGTGGAAGAGTGAATATGGGTAAGCCTATATTAAACGGACACCAGATTCCCACAAGATACGGCGATAGTATTGTAAAAAACAAAATTTTAAGCATTGAAAATAATAATTATGAAATAACTTGCGTCAGTATGGGCAATCCTCATTGTGTGGTTTTTCATAATTGTATAAATAAATTGAATTTAGAACAAATTGGTCCGCTTTTTGAAAATCATGAAATGTTTCCTGAAAGAATTAACACGGAATTTGTTGAGGTCTTAGACAAAAACCGTCTTAAGATGCGCGTGTGGGAAAGAGGTAGTGGAGAGACCTTAGCTTGTGGTACAGGAGCTTGTGCTGTGGCGGTGGCAAGTGTGCTGAATGGCTTTTCTCGACAGGACGAAGATATAGAAATACATACAAAAGGCGGAATTTTAACAGTAAATTGGCACAAAAACAACAAGGTGTATTTAAGTGGAAATGCGGTCAAGGTTTTTGACGGTGAAATATAAAAAATCCATTATTGGAGGAATAATGATGAAAATAAATGAAAACTTTTTGAAAATTCAAAGCTCATACCTTTTCTCAAATATTGCAAAAAAGGTAAAGGCTTACACAGCAGCTAATCCTGACAAAGAGATTATCCGTCTTGGTATTGGTGACGTTACTCGTCCGCTTGCAGATGCTTGTATTGAAGCAATGCACAAGGCAGTTGATGAGATGGCAAATGAAAAAACATTTATGGGTTATCCACCTGAATATGGTCACGATTGGCTTTTAAATGCTATTAACGACAACGACTATAAAAAATATGGCGTAAGCCTTGATAACAGCGAAATCTTTGTGTCAGATGGTGCAAAGAGTGACTGTGGTAATATCGGTGACATCTTCTCAACTGACAACAAGGTTGCTGTTTGCGACCCTGTTTATCCTGTTTATGTTGACACAAATGTTATGAGTGGCCGTTCAGGAGACAAGACTGAAAACGGCTGGACAAATATTTATTATATGCCTTGTCTTGCTGAAAACAATTTCTTACCTGAGCTTCCAAAGGAAAAGGTTGATATTATTTACCTTTGCTTCCCTAACAATCCAACAGGTATGGCAGCAACAAGAGATGAGCTTAAAAAATGGGTTGATTATGCAAACGAAAACGGTGCAGTAATCCTTTTCGACTCAGCCTATGAAGCATTTATCACAGAAGATGATGTTCCACATTCAATCTATGAAATCGAGGGTGCAAAGTCTTGTGCAATCGAATTTAGAAGCTTCTCAAAGACAGCAGGTTTCACAGGTGTTCGTTGCGGTTATACAGTAGTGCCACACGACATTAAGGTTGATGGTGTTGAGCTTAATGCACTTTGGGCTCGTCGTCAGGCAACAAAATTCAACGGTGTTTCTTATATTACACAGCGTGCCGCAGAGGCTTGTTACAGCGAAGAAGGTAAAAAGCAAATCCGCGAAATCATTGCATATTATCAGAATAATGCAAAGATTATATATAACGGACTTAAAGAGTGCGGCTTCACAGTTTATGGCGCAGTAAACTCACCTTATGTATGGCTTAAAACTCCTGACGGAATGAGCAGTTGGGATTTCTTTGATACACTTCTTGAAAACATTCAGGTTGTCGGCACTCCGGGTGAGGGCTTTGGCCCAAGCGGTGAGGGTTATTTCAGACTTACAGCATTCGGCTCAACAGAAAATACAATCAAAGCAGTAGAGCGTATAAAGAATTACTTTTGTAAATGAGCAACGAGCTACCCAAAAGGAAAAGTTTAAGATTAGAAAATTACAATTATAGTGGAAATGGTTGTTATTTCATAACAATTTGTACTCAAAATAAAACTCATTTGTTTGGCAGATACAATGTAGGGGCGATTCACGAATCGCCCGCAAACCACGCTAAAAACAGATGCATTGAGTTGAATTTATACGGACAGATTGTTGAAAATACAATTCTAAAGTTACCCAAACGATATAATGAAATTGAAATCGTTAATTATATTGTAATGCCTAATCACATACATTTGCTTGTTTCAATAAACAATGATATTGATTCAGAACGGGCGATTCGTGAATCGCCCCTACAATGCACTTTGCTCTCAAAGGCAATAGGTTATTTTAAAATGAATGTTAGCAAAGAAATACACAAACAAAATCCTTTGATTGAGGTGTGGCAACGTGGATATATTGACCACATTATCCGAAATCAAACGGATTTTGAATATCATTGGAACTACATTGAATACAATGCGTTGAAGGAATATAAAAAGCAGGACTTTTAAGTCCTGCTTTTTCCTTTTATGTTCAATTATAAATTCTTTGCCAATTCTTTGATATACGCTTTAAAATCGTCTGCGATTTCTGGGTGATTAAGAGCAACCTCGCAGTTTGCCTTCATAATGCCCATTTTGTTGCCCATATCGTAACGGGTGCCGTAATAATCAAGAGCAATAACGCCCTTTGTCTGTGCAAGAGTTTTCATAGCGTCAGTTAATTGAAGCTCGTTGCCTGCGCCCTTTGGTGTGTTTTCGAGAATATCAAAAATCTCAGGTGGCATTACAACACGGCCGAGAATTGAATAATTTGAGAAAATTTCTTCAGGCTTTGGCTTTTCAATCATATCAGTACAGTTGAAAACCTTGTCTTCGATTTCTTCAACCTTGAGTGAGCAGTATTTTGAAACGTCCTTTGTAGGCACTTCCTTAACACCGACAACGCCCTTGCCGTATTTTTCATAAGCATCAATAAGCTGTTTTGTAACAGGTTCTTTATCAGAAATGAAAACGTCATCACCGTAAAGAATTGCAAAAGGCTCGTTGCCTACAAAGTTTTTTGCACAAAGAACAGCGTGACCAAGTCCGCCCGTTTCTTGCTGACGAAGAAAATATGTATTGCAAAGCTGTGAACATTCAAGAACAGAGTCATAAAGCACTTTCTTGTCAGGATTTTTGCTCAATTTGTCTTCAAGCTCATAAGCATGGTCAAAGTGGTCTTCAATAACACCTTTACCACGGTTTGTGATAATCAGCACGTCTGTGATACCTGATTTTGCAGCTTCTTCAACAAGATACTGAATTGCAGGTTTGTCAACGATGTTGAGCATTTCCTTCGGAACTGCTTTTGACGCAGGAAGCACTCTTGTGCCAAGACCTGCCGCAGGGATAATTGCTTTTGTAATTTTCATAATACCAATCTCCTCAATTTATATAAATGTAAATAACATTTCAATTGCCATAATGACGATATTGTCAGCAAGTACAGCCAAAAACGCCGCGCCCATTGACATTCCACCCGCTTTGAAATATAAGAGCTTACGGTGATTAGGGTCTGCCGTTTCGCTTTGGACTTTTTTAATGGATTTTATTGTGTGATTATAATACCATTTATTAGCATTGAATCCAATGTAAAGCTGAAGAATAAACGCAATTACACCCTGAACGGCAACAAGCGCCACACCAATGGGGTTGCTTGTATAAATCTCATATTGCGAGTTGTAAAATTCTTCCATTTCTTCAGTAGTGGTTATATCGGCATTTTCATAAGTCTCTGCCCATTCGTTCAGTTCGTTTGTAAATTCACGTGCAGGGTTGGGAAGTGAAAAGCCAACTGAAAGCAAGAGCATAATTGCCATAAAAATTGCACCCAGCTTATACATCTTGCGATAGAAAAACCAATACGGAGCAAAGAAAAACGCCGCCCAGTTAAAAGTTTTCTTTTTAGATTTGATATAGAAGAAATTCTGAATATACTTTACGTTATTAAGCTGAACGAAGTCCGCCGCTTCTTCCGTTGCAACGCCGTCTTCAAGCTCTTTTGGGAAAAGCGTATATGGGTTTGGCTGAGCAGTAAAAATATTAGTTGTAGGTGCCTGAGCTGAATTGAAAGGCACAGTAAATGGTTGTGACTGTTCGTTAGTAGGGTTTTCAATACTTGGTTCAGGCACATTTGTCTGTTCAGGTGTCCAACGATAGCCCTCATTATGCTTTTCAAAATTACCGCATTCGCCGTTTTTCTTGTAGCAATCACGATGATGAGGAGTGCCACAGATTGGACAAACTACAATGTCATCGTTTGGATTGAAACTATTGTTGCAAATGGGACAAGGCTGATTTTCGTATCTGAAATAATTGTTCATATTAAACGTTCCAGCTATTGATATACTTTTCTTGCTCAGGGGTAAGAACGTCAATTTCAGTTCCCCAGCTGTTAAGTTTTCTCAATGCTACCTTTCTGTCGATTTCTTCGGGCACATCGATAACACCTGCGTTGAGATTTTCACCATTTTTGACAATATATTCCGCACAAAGAGCCTGAATGGAGAAACTCATATCCATAATTTCCGCAGGATGACCGTCACCCGCCGCAAGATTCACAAGTCTGCCTTCAGCAATAACACTGATAGTATTGCCATTTTCCATTGTGTATCCCATAATGTTATTTCTCTGTGGTTTGATTTCTACCGCCAATTCCTCAAGCTCGGGCAAATTTATTTCAACGTTGAAGTGACCTGCATTACAAAGAATTGCACCGTCTTTCATATTTTGAAATGCCTTTTTAGTAATAACATCCTTACAACCTGTAACAGTAACAAAGAAGTCACCGATTTTTGCAGCTTCAGTCATTTCACAAACGCTAAAGCCGTCCATTCGTGCTTCCATTGCTTTAATAGGGTCAATTTCGGTAATAACAACCTGCGCATTAAGTCCTTTTGCACGCATTGCAACGCCCTTACCGCACCAACCGTAACCCGCAACAACTACGGTTTTTCCCGCAACGATTAAGTTTGTCGTTCTGTTAATGCCGTCCCATACGGATTGACCTGTACCATAACGATTATCAAAAAGATATTTACATTTTGCATTATTAACAGCAATCATTGGGAATTTAAGCTGACCGTCCCTGTGCATCGACACAAGTCGGATAATGCCCGTCGTTGTTTCTTCACAACCGCCCAAAACCTTTGGTAAAAGCTCGGGATATTCGTTGTGAATAAGATTAACTAAATCTCCACCATCATCAATAATAACATCAGGACCAACTTTGATAACCTCACGAAGATGTGACATATATTCTTCACTTGAAGCGTTATACCAAGCGAAAACGTTCAGCCCGTTGTGAGCAAGGGCTGCCGCAACATCGTCCTGTGTTGAAAGTGGATTTGACCCTGTAACATACATTTCGGCGCCACCTGCAGCCAATACGGTGCAAAGATATGCGGTTTTAGCTTCAAGGTGAATTGAAAGAGCCACCTTTAAATTTTTAAAAGGCTTAGTTTCAAGAAAGTCCTTTTCAATACTTCGGAGCACAGGCATGTGTGCCTTTACCCAATCGATTTTTTGTTGCCCCGACTCAAAAAGTGAAGCATCTCTTACAAGACTCATTTTATACTCTCCAAACAATATTTATATTAAATTATATCATAGCACAACACACCTTAAAAATCAACAAAATTGAAAACAAAAACAATTTGTTAAGGCTTTAAATTCCGTATTGCATAAACAGATTAAAAAATGTATAATAGTATAAATATGCGAAACTTCGGGAGGTAATATTTTGAACGATAACAAATCTCTCAATAATAAATATCAAAGTTTTCAGGCGGAAGAGCTGGTAATTGATGAGCCATCAAAGCCCAAAAAGCCTAAAAAAGAAAAAGTAAAGAAAGAAAAGAAGGTTAAGGAACCCAAGCCTCCAAAGGAGAAAAAGGTGAAAGAGCCCAAACCTCCAAAGGAAAAAAAGGTGAAAGAACCCAAACCTCCAAAGGAAAAGAAAGAAAAGAAACCGCTTTTCCCTAAAAAAGAGAAGAACAACGAGCCTGAAACTGCGCTTGAGGTTCAACCTGAGGTTACGGAAACTCCTGCGGTTGAGGAAAAACGCAGAACGGAAGAAATTGTCCTTCCCGTAATTAAAAGCGTTACAAAAATTTCAACCTTTGAGGAAGAACCGAAAAAAGAAAAGAAAAAGCCGAAGGAGAAAAAACCAAAAGAAACTAAACCTCCTAAAGAGAAGAAGGTTAAAGAGCCAAAACCTCCTAAAGAAAAGAAGGTTAAAGAACCAAAACCTCCAAAGGAGAAAAAAGAGAAGAAAATCAAAGAGAAAAAACCTCGCGAGCCTTTGACAATTAAAGATATTCTCACAATTGCAATTGCGGTTGTTGCCCTTGCAATGATTGCCGTTGTGGTGGGCTTTAAATATGCCCCTGCGGATGAGCCGAATATTGACAGCGGAGAACCAACGACCGTGTCTAACGAAGACAAACTCAGCGATATTCAGATTGTCCGTGACGGAATAAGTCAGAACATCGTGCAATCAGATATTCCTGACGTTTTCTATGGCTTTACAAGCGATTACAAACTTCAATACTATCAATATCACGACTCAAAAATGACTGCAGTTAAGTCAACGGGAAGTTTGACAACAAGCGTTGATATGGGTAACGAGGAAATTCCCGTTACGATTGAATACGTTCAAATGGCTGATAAAATTTTCGGCATCGGCTTGTTTCGTGCTGACCAGCATCAAGACGTTTATTTCTATAATCTTATGGTGTTCAAACTTGTGAATTTGCCGACAGGGTATAATCAAGAGGGAAAAGCGCTTCTTCTTGCAACCGAAAACAGCGACGCCTTGAATAAGGGTGACGTTCTCTGGTCAGAAAGTTTTGTCGTGGATTTACAAACGGGCAAAACCGAAAGATTTTTGAAGATTATCAACAGAACGATTGATATGAGTGGCGCAGGTGTTGATGATTTCTGTATTCTCACAAAGGCGGGATACAATTCAACGTCGGGTAAAATTCCGTTTATAACGTCAAGAACTTATGGGCTTGACAGCGGAAAGCAGGATATTTTCATCAAAAACGGCGTAAAGGAAGAATTGCTCGTCAGCGACGTTTACGGCAAATTCCTCTTAACTGACGGAAATGACGTTATATATATGAAAAAGACTAACACGGGCTTTGATATAATGAGACGTTCAGGCGAAACCGAAACTATTGTCAAATCCTGCTACGGTGCAATGAGCACGGATTATTTGATAGCAGAAAATTATATCCTCAACAAAGACGACGGAAAACTTTATAACCTGCTGACCGGTGAGGAAAAGCTGATTGTGGGTTACCGTATGAGTGCGGAGGAAATTGAAATCAGCCCTGACGGTAAATATCTTGTTATGATGGGTACCGTTAAGAATATGCTTGACTATCAAATCCACGTTTTCAACCTTGAAACAGGGGATTATGCAAAATACGTGGATAAAAACTATTCAGCCCATTCAAACCTTGCGTTTATAAACAACACAACGGCGGTTTATGTGGTTGTTGACCCAAATCAAGGCTATGAATGTGTAGTTCTTGACGTGGCGAAAGCAGTTTAAAGCAATAAAAACGGCGGGAAATCGCCGTTTTGTTGTATATTATTGCCTTGAAAGGCGTTGCGAAACAAAATATTTTGTGAAATTTGTAAAAAGTTAAAAAAATATTAAAAAAACACTTGCATTTTGTAAAGCATAGTGATAGAATATCTCTTGCGTTCACGAGATAAAGTGTTTCGTGAGTCGGTGTTGATTGCGATGAGGGTCCACCTGTTCCCATCCCGAACACAGTAGTTAAGCTCATTTGCGCCGAAAATACTTGGCTGGAAGCGGCCCGGAAAAATAGGTAATGCCGACACAAATCAAAAGCGTCTGTCCAATAGGACGGGCGTTTTTTTATTGCAAAAAATAAATAGCAATATTTGCAGGGGTTGACGACCCCTGCTTTTTTACTCTTTTTTATTTATACAACTTATGCTAAAATATTTTTATAAAAATTTTTGTTAGGTTTTCATTTTTTCAGGCACTACTAAACGAAAGACTAAAGGAAAGGAACGAGGCTATGGCGTTGGGAAGCAGAATTGCTTCCGTTGAGATTTTTGAAAAATGCTATAAAGAGTATTATCAAAGTTTAATAAACTTTGCCCGTGCCAGACTTCGTGAGAGTAGTGATTGTTGCGAGGACTGTGTTCAGGAGGCTTACACCGTGTTCTATAACCGCTTGCAAAACGGTGAGGATTTTGAATATCCGCAGGCCTTTCTTTATAGGACGCTTGATAACATAATTAAGAAGCAGAAGACAAAAATTATGACGGAACAGATAAATCAGATATCTCTTGATGACCCTGACAATCCAATAGAAATCGTTGCAGAGGAATCAATTGATTGCGGGAAATACATAAAAATTCTTGAAGACAGTCTTGATGAAGAAGAAAGATATTTTTATATGGCAAAATACGTTAACGGAAAGAAGATTGAAGAAATCGCAAAAGAAAGCGGACTTTCCGTCGGGGCAGTCACAATGCGGCTGTCGCGACTTCGCAAAAGACTGAAAACTCTACTTGAAGATATAATGCTTTAGAAAGGAGAAAAAATATGACACAGTTAGTATTTAACAAACAGATTGCAAATGAAATTTTAAATGATAATTTGTTCAGAGAAGAACTGATTACAGCTCTTAACGAGCTTATTGATATTGAACTTTCAAGGTCAGATGACGAAATTGATTTTGACCTTATTGATGCATACACAGACGCTCTTAATGAGCTTTATGACGAAAAGGGAATTGTTCGCGTGTTCTGGAAATTACAGACTGTTGAGGAGTTTACAAAGGCTATTACGGGCAACAAAAAGTGGAAGAAAATCAGCCTTGGAATGAAAATTACTCTTACGGCTTGTGCGTTGATTGCATTGATGATTTCTGCGAATACGGTTACGGAAAAAATTACGGGTTATGACGTGCTTGAACAGGTTGCAAACGCAGTTCAACAGCTTTTCACAGGGGAGACGGTAACAAATAATTCTACCACAACCACCGAACCGCAAACGGAGGATATCGCTGAGACCACAACCCAGTCTGTCGCGGCGGAATCCTCGACGGTGGAAGTGGACGGACAAAGCGCCGTCACATCCGCAATACCGACAACGCCGATAACGCCTCAAAATCCAAATCTTTCAGAGGTTTTAAAACCTACAACACCGCCGACGGAAACTACTACGGAAGTCACGACGGCTGAACCTTTCACAAGGGTGGATGAGGAGGCAACCGCCGCACCGATAGTAATAAAACTCAGCGGCGAAATGAGTGAAAACTTCAAAAGAGATTATATAGTGGGCGAAGACGCTGACTTCAGCGGACTTACAATCACCGCGGAATATGATAACGGAGAGAAAAAGACAGTATCCGTTGATGAGTGTAATATCTACGGATTTTCAACTGAAACTCCCGCAAACCGCATTGTTACAATAGATTATGAGGGCTGTTCATTCAGCTATTTAATCAGAGTAAAGGAGGCTAACTGATATGAAGAAAACTACAAAATTTTTGAGTTTATTCGCAATAATTATTTCATTGTTTACCGCGTTCGCAGTTCAAGGCTTTGCGGCAGATGAAGAAATAAAAAGCGTTACCTTGGGCGGTGTAGGAACGTACTCTTACACTATAACGGATAATGAAATCACAATTACAAAGTTTGAAACCAATAACACGGATATTACTCTTGAAATTCCGTCCGAATATAATGGAATGAAAGTCACAAAAATCGGGGACGATGCATTTAAAGAAGTAACAGGCTTAAAGAAAATAGTAATCCCGAATTCAGTTACTCATATTGGTACGGAATCCTTTTATGACTTGTCAGAAACAGAAATAATCGTTCCTGAAAAGCTGGAATATGTTGGAAAAAACGCGTTTTGGGACTGTGACGGAATTGAAGAACTTAATTTTTCCGATTCTCTTACATATATTGGATATGGCGCGTTTTATAGCTGTGACAATAAAAATCTTACGGAAATAAGAATACCGGATTCGGTTACTTTTATTGGCGAAAGTGCCTTTACCGGCAATTCCATTGAAAAGATGATTGTCGGAAATCTCACAAACGCAACAATTGAGCAGTGTGGTATTTCAGGCGGAGACGTTTTGGTTGTAGGAAATCTTACAAACTGTACCCTAAAATACGGTGCCTTTACAGCTTATTATCGTACTGAAGCTACTTTTGGTGATTTTATCGGCACAACCGTCGGCAACGCTCTTTTTATGAATTGCGCAAATCTCAAAACTTTGAAATTTGGCAACGTGTCGGGAATTACCTTTGATTCTTCAACGTTTATAAATTGTACAAAACTTGAAACAATCGAATTTGAGAGTATGACCGATTGCAAGTTTGCAGAAAACACGTTTTCAAATTGTACTGCACTTTCAGAGGTTGATTTTGGTACTTGCGAAGACGTCGCAGTTAAAAATTATGCTTTCAGCAAATCAGGAATAAAAAGCATAACAATTCCTGAGGGTGTAAGGCTTGGTCAATATGTTTTCAACGAATGTCCAAATCTTGAAACAGCAATTATTCACGGAACAGAATTAACTCAGATTGAACGAAGAGTTAACACCACAACGGGACAAGTGGTTTCTGAAAGATTTGTTTATTCCGAATATTTATTCCAGAAATGTCCCGTGCTTAAAGAAGTGGTGCTCTCAAATTATGAAACGGTTTATGAGCAAATGTTCTATAATTGTACAGCGCTTGAAAAGGTAACTTTAGGTGCAACAAAGAAAATTGATAAATATGGTTTTAAGAACTGTTCTTCCCTTAAAGAAGTGAATTTTGAAAATAATCTTGAAATTGGTTATATGGCTTTTGAAAGCTGTACTTCTCTTGAATACTTTGATTTCTCAAGAGTCGATTGGCTCGGTGTGGCGGGCTTCAGATATTGCACATCACTTAAAAGCATTGACCTTTCAAACCTTAAGACAATTTCTTCAGAAGCGTTTTTCGGCTGCACTTCACTTGAAAATATTGATTTGTCAAAGGTGGAGGTTATTTATAGCAGAGCGTTCGGTGATTGTGACGGACTTAAAGAGCTTCACATAAACAATAATATCCAATTTGATAATCAGGTCTTTTACGATTGCTCAAACCTTGAAAAAGTTTATATTGATGACAATGTTCAATATATTTATTTTGAAGAGGGAACAACGGTTGACGATATATTTGAAGAATGCAATAATCTCAAATATTTTTATATCGGCAAAAACTTTATGCCAACGGTGAAGGTTGATGACTACTATTATTTGAATACGGATTCATTAGGCTTCTTCTTTATGGTAGGCCTTGAAGAAATTGAGGTTTCACCTGAAAACCCATATTATTTCACAGATGACGGCGTGCTTTATGTGGATGAAGGCGAGGTTGTAATTCTTCTTTGCTACCCTGCAGCAAAACAGGGCGAATATTATTCAACAGAAAATGCACTTAAAAATATTGAAAAGGATTTTTCAATCAACATTCTCGCATTCAGCCTTAACCAGAATATTAAAGAAGTAAACTTTACAAAGGCTATTGTCTGGCCTGAATTTATGGATGATAGTGACTCTATGAAGAGTTATGACCTTTTGCACCGCAGCTTTTTCAAATGTTCAGTTGAAAAAGTGACCTTCCCTGAAAACGGGTTGAAGATTATCGGCCATTATATGTTCAAAGAAAGCCAGATAAGAGAAATCGACTTAACAGGTGTAGAGGAGATTATGCGAGGCGCTTTTATGAATTGTAAAAATATTCAAGAAGCAAATCTTCTTTCCTGCACGACAATTTGTGACGATGCTTTTAGTGGTTGCACCGCTCTTAAAATAGTTAATGCACCATTATGGAATGTAGATTATGAAACTGTCTGGTATGACCGTTGGGATTGGCCTGCAAGTGCTTTCAGTAAATGTACTGCACTTGAAACTGTAAATATTCCATCACTTACAGTTCTTCCTGAATACTGTTTCTATGGTTGCACAAGCCTTAAATCAGTAAAAGCAGATGCTTGCATAGATGTTGAAAGGTATTGCTTCTATGGTTGTGAAAGTCTTGAAACCTTTTATGCACCGCTTTGCGAGTATGTTAGTGAATATGCATTCTATAATTGTTCTTCATTAGAAAGCGTAGATATGAAGCTGATTACTATTAATGAGTGTTCATTTGCAGGTTGCACATCTCTCAAGAGTGTAAATTTTGAAAAAACACGCTATATTGAAGATAATGCTTTTGCAGGTTGCACGTCTCTTGAAACAGTTAATCTTTGCGGTGTTACACGAATTCGTCCTTATGCTTTTTCGGGTTGTACCGGATTAACACTTGCAATATTTGATAACACAAGTTGTGAAATCTATGACAATGCATTTGCGAATTGTCCGAATCTTACCTTCGATTGTGAAGAAGATACAGAAGCATACAATTATGCAGTTGCTAACAATATTCCGTTCACTGCCATTAAGGTCAGCTTCCAGAATGATACTTATGAATACACGGGCAGCGAAATTGAACCAAGTATTATTGTTAGTATTAGTGGAATGGCACTCATATACAACGAAGATTATACACTCACTTTTGAAAATAATGTTGAAAAAGGTACAGCTAAGGTAACAGTTCATTTTATCGGCAACTTTGAGGGTTTAAGAGATGCTGAAAGAACGTTCAGAATTGTGTCTTGTGATATCAAAAACGCTCAAGTGGAATACGTAGTTGACAATGAGTATTCGGGTGAAGAAGTAAGACCTAAGGTTGTTGTGAAATGCGGTGACAAGGTGCTTACGGAAGGCACGGATTACACAATCACTTATAACAGCGGTGCTGATACAGGTTCAATGTTCTTTACAATTAAAGGCATCGGCAATTATACGGGCTCAATTGATTGTTATTACAATATTATCCGTCGTGATATTGCTGAGGCTACTGTTTCAAAGGATAACGATATGATTTATACGGGCGAAGAAGTTATGCCGAAACCTGTAATAACTTGGAATGGCTTCACTCTTGTTGAAGGCGTTGACTATGAAATACGTTACTTTGAAAACGTTAATTCGGGTTACGGCACAATGGTGATTTACGGTATGGGTAATTTCTGCGGTACACAACGCGTTCAGTTCAGGATTTTCGGTAAAAACATTGAAAACGCAGTTGTAAGTGAAATCCCTGACCAGATGTACACAGGCGAGGGTATCACACCTGAAGTTACCGTTACTCTTGACGGTGTTGCACTTATAAAAGATGTTGATTATACAGTTAAATACGAAAACAACATCGAAAAGGGTGTTGCAACTGTCACTATCAGCGGTATCGGTAATTATAGCGGTGTGGTGAAGCAGTCTTTCAACATCAACAAAATAAGTGTTTATTCATTTACAGTATTCTCCGAAACAGAGATGACGGAAACCTTTGACGGCACAGAATTAAAACCTGAAATGGAGGTTTATTACGGAACGGAATTGCTTACGGAGGGTGTTGATTACACCGTGTCCCTTGAAAATAACGTGAATGCAGGTACGGCAACTGTTACGATAATCGGCATTGGTCTTTATGACGGCGAAAGAAGCTATGGCTTCACAATTCTTCCTTGTGAAATTACCGAAAACGATATTTCAATCAGCGGAAGTATGGAGTTTAACGGTTCTGCCGTTGAACCCGAAGTTTCTGTATATAAAAACGGCGCAACGCTTGTTGAGGGTGAAGATTATACCGTAACCTACTCAAACAACGAAAACGTGGGAACTGCTTATATCACGGTTGAGGGTATCGGCAATTACGAGAACACCATAACCCTTGAATATGAGATTTATTCTGCTCAAAATTCTGACGGTTGGACTCTTGAAAACGGCAGATGGGCTTACTACAAAAACGGAGAAAGACTTAAAAACCGTTGGATTCAGGACAGCGTGAGCTGGTGCTATTTAGGCGCTGACGGCTATTGCGTTGCAAACAAATGGGTTAAAGACAGCGTAACTTGGTGCTATATCGGTTCGGATTGCCGAATAGTTACTGATAAATGGCAAAAGGACAGCGTTGGCTGGTGCTACTTGGGTGCTGACGGCAGAATGGTGACTGACAAGTGGGTTAAAGACAGCGTCGGTTGGTGCTACATTGACAACGGCGGTCATTGTGTAACGAATGGCTGGGCAAAAGACAGTCACGGCTGGTGTTATTTGGACAATAACGGCAGAATGGTATATAGCAGATGGGTGCAATATGGCGAAGAATGGTATTATATTGACGAAAACGGCTATATGGTGACGGGCACAAAGGTAATCGGCGGAAAAGAGTACCGCTTTGCTTCCAATGGCATCTGGATTGAATAATTTTTAAAACAAAATATTAAAATTTCTTTGCGGGTATTGTATAATACCCGCATTTTTGTTACAATATAATAGATTATTTATGTAGTTTTTCAGAACCTTTATATAAACTTGGATAGGAGAGATAAAAATGCTTTTTGCGCAGGATATCGGAATCGACCTTGGAACTGCAAATACCGTTGTATATCTTAAAGGAAAAGGTGTCGTCAGAAGAGAGCCCTCAGTTGTTGCAGTTAATGAAAAAACAAATCCCCCGACGGTTGTTGCTGTCGGTAATGAGGCAAAGGCTATGATTGGCAGAACACCGGGCTCAATCACCGCCGTTCGTCCTCTTAAAAACGGCGTTATTGCCGACTTTGAAATAACGTCTGAAATGCTTAAGGAATTTATCAAAAAAGCAATCAACCGTTCACCCTTCAGCCGTGCAAGAGTTCTTATTTGTGTACCTTCAGGTATTACGGAGGTTGAAAGAAAGGCTGTGCACGACGCCGCAAGAAACGCAGGCGCTAAATATGCATCACTTATTCAGGAACCGTTGGCAGCCGCAATGGGTGCAGGACTTCCGATTACTGAAGCAGTAGGAAGTATGATTGTTGATATCGGCGGCGGTACGACTGAGGTTGCGGTTATTTCTTATCGCGATATCGTTACCGCAAAGTCAATTCGTGTTGCAGGTGACGATTTTGACGAGGCGATTATTGAATATATCCGCAAAAAGCACAATATGTTAATCGGCGAAAGAACCGCTGAAGAAATCAAGATTAAAATCGGCTCGGCTTATAGCTACGACGGTGAGGGCGCAATGGACGTCCGTGGCAGAAACCTTGTTGACGGTCTTCCGAAAAACATTGAAATCTCATCGGAAGAAGTTCGTGAAGCATTAAGTGAGCCTCTTTCACAGATTCTCGAAACCATCCGTTCAACTCTTGAGAAGACACCTCCTGAATTACTTGCAGACATCGTTGACAACGGAATTATGCTTTCAGGCGGCGGAGCGCTTCTTCGTGAACTTGACAAACTTATTTCCGAAGAAACAAAAATCCCCGTACATATTGCCGCAGAGCCTCTTGACTGCGTTGCAATGGGAATGGGCTACTGCCTTGAAAGAGGTAACATTTAATAACCGCGAGTTTATTGGTAGTTACAGTAATTCTAAATTAGTATTAAATCAATTTTATTGGTGAATTTATGAATAAGTTTTTTAAAAGTACAACGTTTAAAGTGCTGACGTGTGTTGCGATTGTGTTGACGGTTGCAACCATATTTGCAACCGTGGCAGGAAGCAAAACTTCACCCCTTACCAATGTGATTGAGGTGTTTGTGTCTCCATTACAGAAAGCAGCAGCATATATTTCTACAAACTTTGATGATTTCAGCGGCGGGTTTGTTTCCGCTTCAACTTATAAAGACCGTGTTGCAGAACTTGAACAGCAGGTTGCGGAATATCAAAGTCAGCTGGTGGATTATGAAAAAACAAAAAAGCAGTTAGCCTCTTACGAAGAATTTCTCGACGTCCGTGAGAAAAATCCTGATTACACGTGGGTTTATTCAACGGTAATCGGCCGTGATTCTGCCGACGTTTACGGTTCCTTCACAATCAACAAAGGCTCAAACGACGGAATAAAGGTTAACGATGCCGTGATTTACAGTGAATATCTCGTCGGTGTGGTAACTGAGGTCAATCCTACGTCTGCGGTTGTCCGTTCAATATTTGACCCGTCCGTTAACGTGGCGGCTTATGACATCAGAACGGGTGAGCTTGGCTATGTTTCATCAACCTTTGACGGAAGCTGTCGTCTTACAGGTCTTGACAGAAGCACGGCGGTGTCAAAAGGCGGTATTGTCTGTACTTCGGGTACGGGCGGTATTTTCCCTAAAGATTTGATTATCGGAACGGTTTCATCCGTTGAACAAAGTCAGACGGATTTATCGTCTTATGCAACGTTACAGCTTTCAGTTGATTCAAAGGATATTCACGATTGCTTTGTGATTACTGCATTTACTGACTAAAAAAAGGATAACAGATATGACGTTACAAACAAAAATAAAGGTAAAAAGATATGCACTCTTTGCCGTGGTTATCGTAATTGCCCATTTGTTGCAGAATGCTTTAATGCTTTTTCCCGAAATTGCGGGTGTAAGACCAGCACTTCTTGTTTCGGTTGCAGTTTGTATTGCAATGTTTGAGGGCGAGGTTATCGGCGCGATGGCAGGACTTCTTGCAGGGGCCTTGTGGGATACGGTAACGGTTACGGCAGACGGCTATAACGCGCTTTATCTTATGGTTGCCTGTGCGATGTGCGGATTTTTACTGAGAGTGTTTATGCGCAACAATATCATAACTTTCGTAATGATGAACAGCGCAATTACAATATTATATTTTGTTACCTACGTGCTGTTTTTTATAACGGCGAGAGGTATTGACGGTTCAATGATGCTTTTGGTGAGATATTATTTCCCAATGGCGATTTATTCACTTTTGCTGACGCCTTTGTGGTACGTGATAATCAGGGCAATCAGCAGAAAATATACTTATAATTATACAGAATATTAAAGGACGGTGAAAAAATGAGAAACACATATAGCTTCAAAATGCGAACAACGGCATTTATTGTGGCTGTTTTGTTCGTTATCTCATTTTTTATTGCTGACCTTTTCAGAATACAAATTATTAACAGAGACGAATATGACTCAAAGACGATTTCCCTTTCAAAAGCCTCCTCTGAAATCGAAGCGCTTCGTGGCGAAATCCTTGACAGTAACGGTAAGGCGTTAGTGTATAACGTCCGTTCAAATTCAATTTATATTGATGCGTCATATTTTCCGTCATCTTCAAAGAAAGCAGAGCGAAACGAAATTCTGTTGGCTTTGGTAAGGCTTTTTGAGGCAAATCAGGTTGAATATAAAAGCTCGTTGCCAATCGTTTCGGTAAACGGCACAATCACCTTTGTAAACGACAGCGAAAGCGATAAAAAATATCTTTTTCAAAAGGACTATCTCAATTTGAATTCCTATGCAACTGCACAGAATTGCTTTGACGCCCTTTGTGAGTTTTATGATTTTAAAGATATGACTCAGGATGAAATTCTCAAGGTCGGCGGAATACTTTTTGAGATGAGAAAAGGGGATTTTTCAAAAAGCAATCCCTTTACCCTTGCTGAAGACGTTTCCGACGACGTTGTTCTTGTGATTAAAGAGCAAAGCAGATTTTATCAGGGCGTTGAAATCCGTGTTGATACCGGACGCGCTTTCTATGACGGCACAATTGCGCCGCACATAATCGGTTATTACGACTCAATCAGTGCCGAAGAATATGCAAAGGTAACTGAGGAATATAAAGAAAAGCTCGACGACCCGACGCTTACCGATGAAGAAAAAGAAAGCCTGAAATTAAAGGCTTACGGTATGACTGACAAAATCGGTAAATTCGGCATTGAAAATGCAATGGAAAACGAGCTTCGCGGTACAAACGGCATAATGACAACAACTACTAACAGTGACGGCACGAAAACTACTGCGATTACTCGAAATCCCGAAAACGGTAACAACGTTATTCTGACAATTGATGCGGATTTCCAGAAAAAAGTTCAGGATATCCTTGCGGCAAGAATTGACAGCACGAAGGGTTCAAAAAACGTTGCGGCGGCAGGCAGTATCGTGGTTATGGACGTTAATGATTTTTCAGTCCTTGCCTGTGCCACTTATCCTTCTTACGATTTGTCAACTTACAAAGAAAACATAGTGGCGCTTAATACTGACGAAACGGCACCTCTCTGGAACAGAGCGTTGAGAAGCACTTATGAGCCGGGTTCAACGGTAAAACCTTTGGTAGCGTTGGCAGGTCTTGAGGAAGGAATCGTAACTGCCGACCAGCTTATAAAATGTACCGCGTTATATACGTATTTCAGCGATATGACCTTCCGTTGCTATAACGTTGCAAGTCACGCAGGAAGTGAAATAAACGTTAAACAAGCCTTGCGTTATTCTTGTAACATCTATTTCTATGAGGTTGGTCGTCTGCTTGGCATTTCAAAAATGAATGACTATTTTAAAAAGATGGGTCTTGGAAGCAAAACGGGTGTTGAAATTACTGAGGCAACGGGTGTTGTTGCAGGTCCTGAAGAAAGAGAAGCAAAGGGACTTGTTTGGTATCCGGGTGATACAGTTCAGGCGGCGATTGGTCAGGCTGATAACCTTTTCACACCAATCCAACTTTGTTCCTATGTTTCTACTCTTGCAAACGGCGGTACAAGATATAAGGCTCATTTTGTAAAAAGCATAAAATCAGCAGATTATTCAGAAACTATTTATGAAGCGGAGCCAGTAATCCTTAATGAAAATGAATTTTCAAGAAGTTCATTGAAAACGGTCCGCGAAGGTATGATAATGATGGCGAATTCTCAAGCCGCTTTTCAGGGACTTCCTTATCAGATTGCCGCAAAAACGGGTACTGCTGAAGCAAAAAGAAAAGTAAACGGTGTAACCGTTGAATTTACAAACGGTTTTATGATTTCTTATGCCCCTGCCGATGACCCCGAAATCGCAGTTGTTATCGCAGTTGAAAATATCACTTCAGGTGGTATGGGCGCTTATGTCCGTGACGTTTATGAGGCATATTTCAACAGAAATTCAGAAGTAACAAACACTCAACAAAGCGGAACAGTTTTAAATTAACATAAAAAACACTTGATTTTTAAAAAATCTTGTGTTATACTATCAAGGCTATCTCTGTGCACTCGGGTGATTGAGTAATCCCAAAGGGAATTCACCTACTTTCATCTGGGGCATTTGAGCATAAATATTTTAAATGAGGTGAAATGACAATGACACAGGCAGAAAAGCAGGCTATTATGGCTGAATACGCTGCTCACGAAGGCGACACAGGTTCTCCTGAGGTTCAGATTGCAGTTCTCACAAAGAGAATTAACGACCTTACAGAGCATCTTAAGGCTAACAAGAAGGACCACCACTCAAGAAGAGGTCTTCTCAAGATGGTTGGTCGCAGAAGAAATCTTCTCGCATACCTTCAGAAGAACGACATTGAAAGATACCGTTCAATCGTTGCAAGACTTGGTCTTCGTAAGTAATCAAAACATTTTAAGGCAGATAAGATTTCCCTTATCTGCCTTGAATTGCTTTTAAAGGCAGTTAAAAACGGGGCGAAATCCCAAGCTTTAGTGATAAATAGAGCTTTTAAATATTTTTGAAGGTTGTATTTATTGCTAAACAGATTTTTGCCCCGATACAATAAAAAATAAAAAAGTAAAGGAAGGTAAAAATTATGTTTTTTAAGAATTTCAAAGTTTGGGAAACTGAACTTGCAGGCAGAAAATTAACTCTTGAAACAGGCAAGATGGCCGGTCTTGCAAACGCAGCTGTTATGGCTCGTTACGGTGAGACAGAAGTTCTTTGTACAGTTACAGCTTCTGCAAAGCCAAGAGAAGGTGTGGATTTCTTCCCACTTTCAGTTGATTACGAAGAAAAAATGTACTCAGTAGGTCGCATTCCTGGCTCATTCCAGAGAAGAGAAGGCAGAGCAAGTGAAAAGGCTATTCTTACTTCTCGTTGCATTGACAGACCTATTCGTCCTCTTTTCCCTAAGGACCTTAGAAATGACTGCTCAGTAGTTGCTACTGTAATGTCAGTTGACCTTGATTGCTCACCTGAAATCACAGCTATGATTGGTGTTTCAGCAGCAATCGCAATTTCAGATATTCCATGGGACGGCCCAATTTCAGGTGTTAACGTTGGTCTTGTTGAAGGCAAAATCGTTATTAACCCAAATCTCGAAGAAAGAGCAAAGTCAGACCTTGTTTTGACTGTCGCTTCTACCGCTGACCTTGTTGCTATGATTGAAGCAGGTGCAAACGAAATCGATGATGATACAATGTTTGACGCTATTATGGCAGGTCACGCTGAAAACCAGAAAATTGTTAAATTCATTCAGGGCATCGTCCAAGAAGTTGGTAAGCCAAAGTTCGCTTATGAATCTTCTGACCCGGACCCAGAAATTATGGCAGAAATTGAAGAATTCTGCATTGAAGACGTTAAAAAGGCTCTTGATACTGACGACAAGCTCGTTCGTGACGAAGCGCTTCTTCCGATTTATGAAGCAGTTCACGAAAAGTTTGACGAAAGATTTGAAGGCAACGAAGCAAAACTTGACGAGATTATGTATCTTGTTCAGAAGCACGTTGTTCGTGCTTGGCTTAAGGATGAACACAAGCGTGTTGACGGTCGTGGTATTGACGATATCCGTCCTCTTAATGCAGAAGTTGACCTTATTACTCGTGCTCACGGTTCAGGTATGTTCACTCGCGGACAGACTCAGGTTCTTTCAATTGCAACTTTAGGACCAATGGGTGACGCTCAGCTTCTTGACGGTCTTGATGAGCAGACAGAAAAGAGATATATCCACCACTACAATTTCCCATCATATTCAGTTGGTGAAACAAAGCCATCTCGTGGCCCAGGTCGTAGAGAAATCGGTCACGGTGCACTTGCTGAAAAGGCTCTTGTTCCCGTTCTTCCGTCAGTTGATGAGTTCCCTTATGCTATCCGTGTTGTATCAGAAGTTCTTTCTTCAAACGGTTCAACTTCACAGGGTTCAATCTGCGGTTCAACTCTTGCTCTTATGGCAGCAGGTGTTCCAATTAAAGCTCCCGTTGCAGGTATTTCTTGCGGTCTTATCACAGGTGACGAAGGTGTTCACGGCGACTTTATGACAATGGTTGACATTCAGGGTCTTGAAGACTTCTATGGCGATATGGACTTTAAAGTAGCAGGCACAAAGAACGGTATCACAGCTATTCAGATGGACCTTAAAGTACACGGTCTTACACCTGAAATCATTAAAGAAGCATTTGCAAAGACACACAAGGCAAGAAATTATATCCTTGATGAAATTATGATTCCTTGTATTGCAGAGCCTCGTGCAGAGCTTTCAAAATATGCTCCAAAGATGCTTTCAACAGTAATCAATCCTGAAAAAATCGGTGACGTTATCGGTAAGCAGGGTAAGGTTATTCAGAAGATTCAGGCAGATTGCGAAGTTAAGATTGATATTGAAGAAGACGGTCGCGTATTTATTTCAGGTATCGACATTGAAAATGCAAAACGCGCATTGACAATCGTTGAGCTTATTGCAAAGGACCCTGAAATCGGCGCAATCTACAACGGTGTTGTAACAAGACTTATGAGCTTTGGCGCATTCGTTGAAATCGCTCCCGGTAAAGAAGGCCTTGTTCATATCAGCCGTCTTGACGTTAAGCGTACAGAAAAGGTTGAAGACGTTGTAAACGTTGGTGATACAGTACTTGTAAAGGTGCTTGAAATTGACGACCAGGGCAGACTTAACCTTTCTCGTCGTGATGCTCTTATCGAAGTTAAAGGTCTTGTTCCTGAAAACGATATTGACGAAGAGCCAAAGAAGCGTGATAACAACCGTCGTTTCAACAGAAGAAGAAACAACGACTAATATCAATAAATAATTAAAACCCTCACACTAGTGAGGGTTTTGTTGTTTATAAATTTGAATTTGTCGGGCTCTTTTATATACACATTTTACGTAGGGGCTGGCGTCCCCGACAGCCCGAAATAAGTAACAGCAAAACCTACGGGTCGTCGAGACGCCGACCCCTACAATGCACTAATTGCGTTGTTCTGTAG
>JAZQYK010000059.1:0-5142 GCA_045633505.1 Candidatus Fimenecus sp.
CATATCGAATTAATGAACATATCTCGCCTTTGGCGAGGATATTCATTAATATATCGAATGCGAAGCATATATCGAAAATCTCGTTAGAGATTTATATCGAGAATTAACTGTTGTTCTTTGCTGTAGTAACTGAGGAAATCAGTTTTCTTCGAATTATACCACATTGTTTTTTTAGTTTTTGATATTCTTCTGTGTTGATTTTTTGTTTTCTGTATAAAAGCTCAATCCAATATTCAGTTTCTGAACTTTCTTTAAGAGCAATTTCCATTTTATGTATAAAATCAGCACGACTTTGTGCATATTTCGCCTCGTGAATATTTGCACCAATTGAAGATGAAGAACGAATCAACTGATTGACATAGATTGAACACCCTTTAATATTTTCGCAAATATCTGATACTGATATTGCAAAACCTATGGTTTCTTCTCTCAATTTGTTTTTGTTATCTTCCATTTAGCACCACTCTTTTGTCGATATGCAATCTTCGATTGCTCGATATTTTTACTTCGTAAAATCGATATGTTTTCGCTTACGCTCAAACTCGATATGATATAAATCTCGTTCACGAAGTGAACATATCGAATTAATGAACATATCTCGCCTTTGGCGAGGATATTCATTAATATATCGAATGCGAAGCATATATCGAAAATCTCGTTAGAGATTTATATCGAGAATTAAAACAATAGTTTTAATTCATTCTAACATATTCTGCGTTTGTTATCAATATCAAAAATCATAATAACGCACATTATCATAATCATAAAAATTGCTGGGTAGGATACGGATAAAGGAATAATCTGCTCAACGTTCTGCACCGCCGTGCTGCTTTCAACAGGGAAGAAATTAAGTAAAATATGACAAATAACTGCCGAAAGTCCGCCGTTTATAATTCTGACGGTAAAAAATCTTATGTATTTAAGCCCTGTTTCTCTGATGAAGGAATAAATCTGACAATGTACACAAAGTCCGCCAAACCCTATAACAGCGGTGATGATTTCAATCGGCATTTTCCCTGCGATTTGTGAGCAGCCGTTGGTAACCTCCAAAACAGCACAAATGCTCATATAAACGTTTTCGCTGAATTTAATTTGCTTTATACATTCCGTCAAAGCACTGAAAATCACCATCCAGGCACAAATTGAGAGAATAGAATTTATATTATCCGAAACCGATGCCGACAAAGCCAGCAACGGCTTCTGTCCGTAACTTTTATTGGTTGTGTTAAATTCACTTTTGTCACTAAAAAACGATGAAGCTATACCGAGAATAACGGAAGAAATGCAAAGGGATACAAACATAATTGTTCCTGCACGACTACTGCCCAGCATATTGACGCCGACTGCGGTAATTATAAATGCAGGACCGCCGTTGACACAGAACATACAAAGCCGTTGCGCCTGATTGCGAGTCAGTTGCCCGTTTTCAAAAAGCAAAGCAGTCATTTTTGCCCCTACGGGAAATCCGCCGATAAGCCCCATAACGACAACTGCCACCGCATTGTCAGGCTGTTTTAACAAAAACTTTGTCAGTGGTGATAAAGTCTTGTAAATGGGTGATAATACGTCTGATTTTATTATAAATCCCGATAAAACCATAAAAGGAAAAAGTGACGGGATAAGGGTATAAACGCAAAGCTCAAGTCCGTTTGTAACACCGGTTTTGACCGCTTGAGGCATTGTAAAAAGCAGATAAACGCTTGAAAATATTCCGATTATGGCAAATATGTTTTTTCGCATTAAAATTTTAAACATAAACTCACATCCCAATAAAAATATATTGTGAAAATTAAGTTATAATGCATTATTTTTACCTTGATTCATATATATTGTATGAATCGAGGTGTATTTTTTTGGCTCAGAAGAAAAAACCAAAAGATAAAAAACGAATGCCCTTGCCCGAAGCATTAAGTGACGAACCAAAGCTGGAAACTCTTGGCAACCGTGAAATTATCGTTGAGGGCTGTAAAGGAATTGCCGAATACAGCGAAAGCCTGATAAAACTTAATACGGGTAGTTTGATAATGGGCTTTCAGGGTGTGGAAATGCTCATTCAAAGTTTCGATAACGGTGTGGCTGTTATTAAAGGAATAATAACTGAAATTACTTTTACTACATAGGTGACGATATGCTGATAATTGAGCTTATAAGATGGCTGTTCGGGTATGTGAATTTCTCTGCCCGTGACGGCTTTGCGGATAGATTTATAAATCTTTGTACAAACAACGAAATTCCCTTGTGGAATATTCAAAACGTGGGTGGAAAAATAACTGCAAGTACAACGCTTCAAGGCTATCTTCAAATACGTGAATCTGCAAGAAAATCAGGAATGAGGGTTCGTGTATCCGAGAAAAAAGGCTTAATATTTTTCCTGAAAAAGCATAAAAAACGAATAGGACTTTTAATTGGTACTTTTTTGATTGTGGTGATGCTTGTTTTCTTGTCACAATTTGTCTGGAGTGTGTCCGTTGTAGGTAACACAACGCTTGATGAGGATTATATTCTCGAAGTTTTTGAGGAATACGGTATAAAAGTCGGTGCGATAATAACGAAAGAAGAAATCGAAATCGCTGTTGACAAGGCTGCAACAGATATTCCAAAACTTTCGTGGGTAACAGTTAACCGTAAAGGCGCGGTGGCAGTAATTGAGGTGAGAGAAAAAATTGAAGCCCCTGAAATGTATGATAAATTAACTCCCACAAACCTTGTTGCAAGTGAAGACGGTGTCGTGTTGGGCGTGGATATTCTCTATGGTAACGCTGAGGTGAAAATCGGCTCAGCCGTCACGAAAGGGGATTTGCTAATCAGCGGAGTAATAACCCATCCCGATTTTACAGAATCCTTAATCCACGCCGACGGTCACGTAAAAGCTCTTGTTAAAAAGAAAAATATATCTTCTTGTGATGAATTCGATTTTTTTGCTTTGGAAAACGAAAAAGTGAGAAAATCTATATTTTTCTTTGGACTTAAAATCCCGTTGGGACTTGATGTGCCTGAAAGTTTTTACACAAAGCATAATTCCTTCATCGAAACTGATGAAATTCTGCTTCCTGTGGGAATAATAACTGAGTACGGTGCGGTTTATAATGAAGAAAAAGCGGAATTAACAGAAGATTTGCAGAACAAAATTGCGCTTTTCAGCAACGCGCTTTACGTTCGTGAAATTCTTGATTATTGCGAAATCAAAACCTCATATATAATCCCGAAAAACACGGAAAATACGAAAGAGTACGAATTTTATGCGGAATGTGAGCAAGAAATTGGTGTTTTACAGGAAATTTATATTGAAAAAACTGATGACATTGCATAAAAAATATGTTATAATATGTTAGATATTGCTAAAAAATTTAGTGAAGTTTAAAAAACAGGTGATTGAGGATTGTTTGAACAAGTTATAAACGTTGACCGAATGGAACAGGCAGTCAGCCTTTTCGGTAGCTTTGATGAAAACGTCAAGCTCATTGAAGGACAATACAATGTAAAAATAATCAGTCGCGGCTCTGAACTTAAAGTCAGCGGTGAGGCAGACAGCGTCTCAAAGGCGGTGAGAGCCATTAACGGACTTTTGATGCTTATAAACCGTGGCGAAGCCTTGTCGGAGCAGAATGTAAGATACGTGCTTTCTCTCGTTAACGACGGCAACGACGACCGCCTTTCCGAAATGACGGGGGACTGTGTCTGCATTACCGCAAAAGGAAAACCAATCAAACCCAAAACACTTGGACAGAAAAAATATTTAGAATGTATAAAAAACAATACAATCACCTTGGGAGCAGGTCCTGCAGGTACAGGTAAAACCTATTTAGCCGTTGCAATGGCTGTTAATGCCTTCAGGGCAAAAGAGGTTAACAGAATAATTTTAACCCGTCCCGCTGTTGAAGCAGGTGAAAAATTGGGCTTTTTGCCAGGGGATTTGCAACAGAAGGTTGACCCTTATCTTCGTCCTCTTTATGATGCACTTTTCGATATGCTGGGTGCTGAAAGTTTTCAGCGATATCAGGAAAGAGGTAGTATTGAAGTAGCACCTCTTGCCTATATGCGTGGTCGAACACTTGACGACAGCTTCATAATTCTCGATGAAGCGCAAAACACAACAAGAGAACAAATGAAAATGTTTTTAACTCGTCTTGGATTTAATTCCAAAATTGTAGTAACAGGCGATATAACCCAGATTGACTTGCCTGATGGCAAAAAGTCAGGACTTGTTGAGGCAATGAAAATACTCAAGGGTATTGATGATATTGCAATAAATCAATTTACAGAAAAAGATGTGGTCAGACACCGTCTTGTTCAGGATATTATAAAAGCTTATGAAAAGCAGGAAATGAGGCAAAAGAAATGAACGAGAAATTAAGAGTAATAATTGACAATCAGCAAAGTGTAATGAAAATTCCAACGGGCGTGAGAATGCTTGTGCGTCGTTGTTGTAAAGCAGTTCTTGCAAACGAAGGTTTTAAAGATATAGCTGAAATCAGCGTAACCTTTGTTGATGACGAAACAATCCACGAGCTTAATAAAAAACACAGAAATATTGACAGAAGTACTGATGTTTTGTCATTCCCAATGGGCGAAAACGGTGAGTTTGACACAAATCTTGATACAGGTGCTAAGGTGCTTGGAGATATTATTATCTCTATTGAACATGCTTATGACCAGGCTGAAAAATATGGACACACATTACAACGTGAAATTGGCTTTTTAACAGTACATTCACTTCTTCATTTGTTAGGATATGACCATGAAGACGGTGGACTTGAAATGGTTAAAATGCGCGAAAAGGAAGAAGCAGTACTTACAAGCATTGGCTTGAAGCGTAACGGTAGCTACTACTTCGACAAGGAATGATTTGATATGAAAGAACTTGTTAAAAGTTTCGGATATGCTTTTCAGGGAATTTTCACGGCAATAAAAAAAGAACGTAATATGCGAATACATATTGTCTGTATGCTTTATATGTATTTCTTTCTGTTTTATTTCGACTTTTTTGAAATTACAAGAACAGAACTTGCAATAATATTTATAGCAAACGGATTAGTTATCGGTGCTGAGCTTATCAACACCGCAATCGAATCAGCGGTTGATTTGCAAGGGGACAAGCATACTGAATATGGCAGAATCGCAAAGGATTGTGCAGCCGGAGCG
>JAZQYK010000060.1:0-23001 GCA_045633505.1 Candidatus Fimenecus sp.
AAGCGCAAAATGTCGGAACTGCGTTGCGATTATAGATGTTACTAATTTAGTGTATTGTAGGGGCAGGTCTCCGTGCCTGCCCGAAAATTTACCGCAAACTTGCGGTCGGGCACAGAGACCCGACCCTACAGAACAACGCAAATAGTGCATTGTAGGGGTCGGCGTCTCGACGACCCGTAGGTTTTGCTGTTACTTATTTCGGGCTGTCGGGGACGCCAGCCCCTACATAAAATGTGTATATAAAAGAGCCCGACAAATTCAAATTTATCAAACTCATTTACACAAAAAAAGTCCCAAATAAATGGGACTTAATTTTTTATTCTATTTCGTCTAAATTTACACCTTTGGTTTCTTTGACTTTAAGTGTAAACATTACTGCCGCAACACCGACTGCCATAAGGGATATTGCAAGGCATACCCACCAAATCGGGAAGAAAATCATACCCACAATTGCAAGGATATATCCAACCGCAAGTCCGATAATAACCAAAAGTCCTTCACCGCCAACAACTGACGCGCGAATATCCGTCGGCACTTTTTCGGTCATCATAACATTCATATAATCTCGACCAATCCAATATGAGCCCTGATAAAGACCTGCAAATGCGCCGATTAAATATGGATTCCAGCCCAAGAGAATACCTGCAACAAAAAGAGAATATCCAATTACGCAGGTTGTTGAAAAGCCTGTTACCGTCACCTTTCGACCAAGCTTATCCGCAATAAAACCTGAAAGGAACGTTATTGAAGCATAAACCACGGGCACCATAAAAAGTGCTTTTGTAATGTCTGCGGTGCTCATTCCCACCTCATGCATTGATGACTCAAAATAAATGGCAATTGCAGGCATTGCCGAGTCAAATATAATGTGAGAAATAATAAGCAATTTCGTATCTCTGTTTGCAAAGATGTATTTAATTCCGTTAAAGACACCTGACTGATTTCGTTGCGCCTGTTTTTGTTGCTTTTTCAATTCCTTCTCGGCTTGTCTTTCTTCAAAAGGACGAGAAAGATAAGCAATTCTTTCAGTTATAAACACCTTTGTATCCTTGGCAAAGAGAATAACTAAAAGCACTGCAACAAAGCCTAAAACCGCAGGAACTAAAAAGATTTCTCGCCAACGAGTAGCATCGTCACCCATAAGTATATCACGAAGAGTTGGAATGAGAATAACGCCTAAAATTCCAAAGCTTTTCAAGAAACTATAAATCTTTGCACGGTGCTTATTGGGTGCTTCTTCAAGGATATAAATAATCTGAATGTCGTGTCCCATAAAGAAGCTGATTATTGCAAAGCCCACTAAAAACATTATGTAGCTTGTTGACAAATGGATTACCAAAAGACCTGTTGCCATACCCAGAGTTGAGATTACAAACAATGGCTTTCTTCCCCATTTATCAGCAAGCGCTTTGTAAAATGGTGTTACAATGCCCAAGACATAAGTGAAAACACCAATACTGGAATGAAGTGCCAAACCTTCCTGGAAAGTATAAAACTTACCTAAAAACGGGTTGTTCACAAAGAATTCTGTTACAAATGAAGATTGAACTGTAACAGTTAAGTTACTTGTAACCTCATCAAGAATATTAACAACTGCAATCAATACTAAAAGCACAAAAAAATAGCCCTTATAGTTGCCTTTTGCCTGTGTTTTATTGAGTCGTGTTAACTGTTTTTTCTCTTTTGTTTGAATTTTTTCTATGTTCATAATCCACTCCCCTTTTCTTCATTATATATTAAAAAAACGAAACATACAATAAAAATTTGATTATAAAAAGAGGTTTGCGGATTTCAGGTTGGAGGGATGAATGCAGAGCACAGAGTGTCGGAATTTCGTTGCGATTGCAAATTACTCCTACAACTCCCATTACATAACAAAAATACCGTATGTTGAAGGACACGCGGTATTTTAAAATGAGTCAATTAAATTTTTGAGCAGATTTTTCGTCAGGTAAAAACCAAAACAAAATTGAATTGTTTTTTCGTTAGGCAATCTTGCCGAGACGAAGCTGTATATAGATACTGCGAGTTGAAGGACACGCGGTATTTTAAAATGAGTCAATTAAATTTTTGAGCAGATTTTTCGTCAGGCAAGGCGTGTCTTCGAAGGAATATGCGGATATTTCGAGATGTCACAACGCAGTATCACGGAAAATATGCCAAAAAGATTAGAAGAGTCCGTCGATTTTGCCGTCACTATCTACATCAATCTTATATGCCGCAGGAACTTTTGGAAGTCCTGGCATTGTCATAATATCACCTGTAAGGCAAACAATGAAGCCTGCACCTGCTGAAAGTTTTACTTCACGGACTGTCATTGTGAAGTTTTCAGGTTTGCCGAGCTTTGTTGGGTCGTCAGAAAGTGAATACTGTGTTTTTGCAACACAGATTGGGAGTTTATCTTTACCAAGCGCTTCAATGTCTTTAATTGCTTTTTCTGCCGCCGCTGTGAAAATTACGCCGTCTGCACGGTAAATTTCCTTTGCGATTGTGTTAAGTTTTTCTTTAATTGGCAATTTTTCGTCATAAAGAGGCTTGAAATCTGCTTTTCCTTCGTCGATTACAGCACAAACCTTTTCTGCAAGGTCCATACCTCCCTCGCCACCTTTTGCGAACACTTCAGCAAGAGAAACTGGCACTTGCATTTCTTCACAGAATTCCTTGATGTAAGCAATTTCTGCTTCTGTATCTGTATGAAATTTGTTGATAGCAACAACAACTGGCACATTGTACTTTCTCATATTTTCAATGTGAGTTTTAAGGTTTACGATACCCTTTTTAAGTGCTTCTACATTTTCATCCTGAAGGTCAGCACGAGCAACCCCACCGTTGTATTTAAGAGCACGGATTGTTGCAACAACTACAACACATTCAGGCTTAAGGCCTGCATAACGGCACTTGATGTCAAGGAATTTTTCAGCACCAAGGTCAGCACCGAAGCCTGCCTCTGTAATACAGTAATCAGCAAGTTTAAGAGCTAATTTTGTAGCAGTAACAGAGTTGCAACCGTGAGCAATATTTGCAAATGGTCCACCGTGCATAATTGCAGGTGTGTTTTCAAGAGTCTGTACAAGGTTTGGCTTGATTGCATCTTTAAGAAGCGCCGCCATTGAGCCAACTGCATTCAAGTCCTTTGCATAAATCGGCTCATTGTCGAGAGTGTAAGCCACGAGAATGTTGCCGAGTCTGGTTTTAAGGTCATCAATATCAGTTGCAAGGCAAAGAATAGCCATAATTTCACTTGCAACCGTAATCATAAATCCGTCTTCACGAGGCACACCGTTAACCTTACCGCCGAGACCAACGATAACGTTACGAAGTGCACGGTCATTCATATCAAGACAACGTTTAAAGAGAATTCTTCTCTGGTCAATGCGAAGGTCATTACCCTGCTGCATATGGTTGTCGATAATCGCACAAAGAAGGTTGTTAGCGGCTGTAATTGCGTGCATATCACCTGTAAAATGAAGGTTGATATCTTCCATTGGGATAACCTGAGAATATCCACCACCTGCAGCGCCACCTTTAACACCAAAAACTGGTCCCATTGATGGCTCACGAAGTGCGATACAAGCATTTTTGCCGATTTTGTTCATTGCCTGACCAAGACCAACTGTGATAGTAGTTTTACCCTCACCTGCTGGAGTTGGGTTAATAGCAGTAACAAGAATAAGTTTTCCGTTTTCTCTGTCAGCATATTTTTTATTAAGAGAAAGTGGTAACTTTGCCTTGTATTTGCCATACAATTCAAGGTCATCAGCATCAATGTTGAGCTTCTTTGCGATTTCCACGATTGGCAAACAAGGTGTTTGTTGTGCGATTTGAATGTCTGTAAGCATAATTTAATCCCCCAAATATATTTAATTTATTCCTTTTTTCTTTAATGCAAAATGTCGGAACTGCGTTGCGATTATAAATATCAACCAAATAGTTTAGTTGTAGGGGGCGACGACTCGGCGCCCCGCAAATTTCTCTGTAGCTTATTTCGGGCTGCCGTGGTCGTCAGCCCCTACAATTTTATCCTAACAAACTATTTAAATTATCCATTGTTTCCTTTGTTGGTGTGTCAAATTTAGCAAATGGAAATTCTATATTCATACTATCATATTTTGTCTGACAGATTTTTTTGAATGGTAAAAGTTCAACCTTATCAACACAAGAATGAGCCTTTACTATTCCATTAAGTTTTTCTATATTTTCTTCACTATCGTTAAGTGTGGGAATAATCACTTGTCGAATGGTTGTTGGAATTTTTTGGCTATTAAGATACTTTAAAAATTCCATTGGTTTTTCTAATGAACAACCAACATATTCACGATAATGTGCATCGTTTGTATATTTAATATCAAGCAGCACTCTGTCCGTTTCACTTAAAAGTCTTTTAACCTCATCATTGAGAATACTACCCGATGTGTCAAGACAAGTGTTAATACCGTTTTCGTGGCAAAGCTTAAACACTTCATAGGAAAACTTGGCTTGTAAAAGTGGTTCACCGCCTGAAATGGTAATTCCGCCCTTTTCACCGAAATATTCACGATAGCGAAGCACCTTTTCTACGATTTCTTCTGGTGTGAATTGCTTTTCTCCTTGCGTTTCCCAAGTGTCAGGATTATGACAGCACCCACACCTGAGATTACAGCCTTGCATAAACACCACAAATCGCAGTCCCGGACCATCAACTGTGCCAAGGCTTTGAATTGAGTGGACTTGTCCAATAATGCTCATATTACATAGCCTCGTGGAATGTACGGCTGATAACTTCTCTCTGCTGAGCCTTTGAAAGCTTGTTGAAGTTTACCGCATAGCCTGAAACACGGATTGTAAGGTTAGGATATTTTTCAGGGTTTTCATAAGCATCCATAAGTGTTTCACGATTAAGCACGTTGATATTGATATGGTGTGCCATCTTTGCGAAATAGCCGTCAAGGATTGCAACAAGGTTTGTAACTCTTTCATCCTCGTCCTTACCAAGTGCTTCAGGTGTGATTGAGAATGTGTTTGAAATACCGTCACGGCAGTCGTCATAGCTTAACTTCGCAACGGAGTTAAGAGAAGCGAGAGCACCATTTTCTTCACGGTTATGCATTGGATTAGCACCAGGAGCAAAAGGTTCTGCATTCTTTCTTCCGTCAGGTGTTGCACCTGTGTTTTTACCATACATAACATTTGATGTGATTGTAAGGACAGAAAGAGTGTGAATTGCATCTCTATAAGTTGGAGTTTTGCGAAGTGCAGTAATAACTCGATGTGTCATATCCTTTGCAAGAAGGTCAACACGGTCATCATCATTACCAAACTTTGGGAAATCACCCGTTGTCTTGAATTCCGTGATAAAGCCTTCATCATCTTTAATAGGTTTAACATCAGCAAATTTAATAGCACTGAGTGAGTCAGCAACAACTGAAAGTCCTGCAATACCGAATGCCATAAAACGTTCAACATCAGTATCGTGAAGTGCCATCTGAGTTTTTTCGTAAGCATATTTATCGTGCATATAGTGGATAACATTCATTGTGTTTACATAGAGGTGGCTGAGCCATTCAATATAAATCTGAAAACGTTCCATAACTGCGTCAAAATTAAGACTCTCGCCTTCAAGCACAGGCATTTGAGGTCCGATATGCATTTTGCTTGTGGTGTCATAACCACCGTTAATTGCAATAAGCAAAAGCTTTGCAAGGTTGCAACGAGCACCAAAGAATTGCATTTGCTTACCAATTTTCATTGCGGAAACACAACAAGCAATTGCGTAGTCATCACCATAGTCAGGACGCATTACATCGTCATTTTCATACTGGATTGAGTCAGTATCCGCTGATACCTTTGCACAGTATTTCTTAAAGCCCTCTGGAAGAGCAGTTGACCACAAAATTGTAAGGTTTGGCTCAGGTGATGAACCGAGAGTGTAAAGTGTGTTAAGCATTCTGAAGCAGTTCTTTGTAACAAGAGTTCTGCCGTCTTCACCCATACCACCAACAGCCTCAGTAATCCACATTGGGTCACCACCGAAAAGCTCGTTGTATTCAGGCGTGCGAAGATGGCGGGCTATACGAAGTTTCATTACGAAATCGTCCATAAGCTCCTGAGCGCCTGATTCTGTAAGAATACCTCTTGCAAGGTCACGTTCGATATAAATATCAAAGAACGTGCTGACACGTCCCAACGACATCGCTGCACCGTTCTGTTCTTTAATTGCGGCAAGATAAGCAAAATACGTCCACTGAATTGCTTCACGTGCATTCTTTGCAGGTTCGCTGATGTCATAACCGTACATCAAAGCCATTTCTTTGAGATAACCCAAGAACGTAATTTGTTTATGAAGTTCCTCAAAGGTACGGATGTCAGCAGTTTTATAGTCCCCCGTAGCACGATTTGCCTTGTCCTTTTTCTTTTCTTCAATAAGTCTGTCAACACCGTAAAGGGCAACTCGACGGTAGTCACCGATAATTCTGCCGCGGCCATAAGCATCAGGAAGACCCGTAATAACGTGGCATTTACGGGCTGCTCTCATTTCGTCGGTATAAGCGCGGAAAACACCGTCGTTGTGAGTTGTTCTGTACTTAAACTCGTCTTCAACCTTGTCGCTTAACTTATAACCGTAAGCCTCACAAGCCTGACGAACCATTCTCATACCGCCGAAGGGGTTAACGCCTCGTCTTAAAGGCTTATTTGTCTGCATACCCACAATAAGCTCGTTTTCTTTGTCAATATAACCAGGTGCATAGCTTGTAAGTGAAGATACGGTTGTGGTATCAATGTCAAGCACACCACCGAACTGTCTTTCAAGGGCAAAAAGCGCATTAAGTTTTTTCATCATCGCATTTGTGCGAGACGTTGCCTCTGCCAAAAAGCTGTCGTCACCCGTATATTCTTTATAATTTTGCTGAATGAAATCACGAACGTTGATTTCATCCTGCCATACGCCTTTTTTGAAACCGTTCCAATTGTTATGTGTCATAGTTTTTCTCCTCAAAAAATAAAAAAAGGGCTATTCTGGATTGTAAACAAAACAGAATTGCCCAGACGGTCGGCTTTTTATTTGGTTTACATTCCCCCGTGGTATTCCACGAAATCCGTCAGTTATGTAAACTTTATGTTATTATTATAACTTGACTGGTACAAAAAGTCAACATTTGCAATAGTAAGATTTTCACATATATCCTTAATAATTTTTGTATATTTAAACTAAAAAAACAGCGGACAAGATTTACTCATCCGCTGCTAATTTTATTTATTAAGATGTGTGCCGGTTGTTGTTACAATTGCAACATTATTTCCAAGATTGTCGGTTATCTGGATTTCGTAAAAACAGGTTGTTTTTCCATCCTTGATTAGACGGCTTTCACCATAAAGAGTATCACCCTTTGCGGCTCCAAGGTAAGAAATCTGACTGACGGTTGTAACAGTAACGCAATCCTGATTAAAATTTGTGGCAATCGCAAAAACAAAATCAGCAAGTGTAAACATTACTCCGCCCATAACGCCACCAACTGCATTTTTGTGAGACGCATTGAGCTTTAAGCTGCATTTTGCATATTTTTCTCCCACTTCATCAATTACAATTCCCGTGCTTTCAGTAGCATATTTATCCTTGGTAAAAAATTCTCTTGCCTTTTCAAGTTCTGTCATTTATATCACCTTTTTTATTTTAACCAGATATAATTGGAATTATCAAAAACAGCGTGTTTCGGCTTTTACTTTTTAATTCCAAGTCTTTCACTTGCTTCTTCTCGCATTTTATATTTGAGAATTTTACCAGCTGCGTTCATCGGGAATGCCTTAACGAAATCAACATAACGAGGAACCTTATGTCTTGCCATATTAGCATTGATATATGCCTTCATCTCATCAGCGGTCATTTCTTCACCCTCTTTGAGAATGATACAAGCCATTATTTCTTCGCCGTATTGTTCATCAGGCACACCGATAACCTGAACGTCACTAACCTTTGGATGAGTATAAATAAATTCCTCGATTTCCTTTGGATAAATGTTCTCACCGCCGCGGATAATCATATCCTTAAGACGTCCTGTAATGTTATAGTTACCATCAGGTGCGCGACAAGCAAGGTCACCAGTATGAAGCCAACCGTCTTTATCAATTGCCTCAGCAGTAGCCTTTGGCATTTTGTAATAGCCCTTCATAATGTTGTAGCCTCTTGCCACAAACTCGCCGTTTACACCGTCAGGACAATCCTCACCTGTTTCAGGGTCAATGATTTTACATTCGACGTTTGCAAAGGCACTACCAACAGTCTCTGTTCTGACTTCCAACGAGTCATAATAACTACTCATTGTACAGCCCGGTGCTGCTTCTGTCTGTCCATAAACTGAAACGATTTCCTTCATATTCATAACTTCAGTTGCTCGTTTCATAAGGTCAGCAGGACAGTTAGCACCTGCCATAATACCTGTTCTGATATATGAAAAATCAGTTTTCTCGAAATCCTCGTGCTGCATCATAGCAATGAACATTGTGGGAACACCATTAAAGGTTGTAATATGCTCATTGTGAACACAAGCAAGAGAAGATTTTGGTGAGAAATATGGCAACGGATACATTGTAGCACCGTGAGTCATTGACGCAGTCATTGAAAGCACCATACCGAAGCAGTGGAACATTGGCACTTGAATCATCATTCTGTCAGCAGTTGACAAATCCATATGGTCGCCGATATATTTACCGTTATTTACAACGTTATAATGTGTAAGCATTACGCCTTTAGGGAAACCCGTTGTACCTGACGTGTATTGCATATTACAAACGTCGTCCTTATCAACAGCCGCCGCCATTCTGTAAACAGTTTCAACGGGTACCTGTGAAGCACGGGCAATTGCATCGTCCCAAGTCATACAGCCCTTCTGCTTAAAGCCGACGGTAATAACGTTGCGAAGGAAAGGCAAACGGCGGGAATGTAAAACGTCCCCTGCCTGCATTGACTCTAATTCAGGGCAAAGTTTTGAGATAATCTCACCATAGTGAGTATCCTTTGCACCCTCTGTTAAAATCAACGTATGAGTATCTGACTGACGAAGCAGATATTCGATTTCAGCGATTTTGTAAGCAGTATTAACCGTAACTAAAACCGCACCGATTTTAACGGTTGCCCAGAAAGCAATATACCACTGCGGCACGTTTGACGCCCAAACGGCAACGTGATGACCTGCTTTCACACCCATTGCCACAAGTGAACGGGCAAAGGTGTCAACATCATCTCTGAACTCACTATATGTACGTGTATAATCAAGTGTTGTGTATTTAAATGCATATTGGTCAGGGAATTCTTCAACCATTCTGTCAAGCACGTCTGAGAACGTGCAATCAATCAAAAGGTCTTTTTTCCAAACGAATTTACCTGTATGTGCACGGTTATAATAAAGTGTTTTTTCATTTTTTGACGGGTCATTGAACTGACGCATAAAGTTGACATATTGAGAGAAAATAATCTCCATATCGTCAAGTTCTTCACACCAAGCAGGGTCCCAAACCAATGAAATGAAACCGTCATAGTTTACTGAACGAAGGCTGAGCATCATTTCAGCAATTGGCAATTCGCCTTCACCTGCAAGGCAATATTCCACACCATTTTCAGTTTTTTGCGCATCACAAAAATGAACGTGACGGACGTAAGCCCCAAGATTTTTAATTACGTCCTCCGCTGACTCACCGCACTCAAAATATGCTGATGAAAGGTTCCAAAGAGCACCTAAATTGTCACAAGCAAAGCCGTCAAGCATATCACGAAGGACAGTCGTATTTGCAAAAAGTCCTGAAGTTTCAAGCAAAAGAGTAATGCCCTTTTCTTCTGCCATTGGAAGCATTTTTCTCAAGAATTCTTCTGTCTGCTTCAATGCGTTTTCCGTGTCGTCGGAAGCCTTTGCGCGAAGACGAATGTACGGAATGTGCAGATTTTCTGCAATTTCAAGACATCTTTTAAGTTCTTCTTCAATCGCACCGTCTTTGTCTGCCAATTCGCTGATTGTGTCAAGGCAGGAAATCTTCAAATTCTTGTTATAAAGACGACGAAGTGTTGATGCGGCTGTATAATCGTGAAAAGCCCCATCCTTCGCTGTAAAAAGATTATTATAAATATTGTGAAGCTCGATACCTTCAAAATGAAGATACTCGGCTATCTCGCAAAATTCTTCAAAAGAGCTGTTATGCCAACCCTTTGTGGAAAAGGAGAGATTCATCTTTTATACCTCCTCATAAACGATTTTGTTAACTGCATTAAGATAAGCGCGGATACTTGCGCCGATAATGTCAGTTGAAATGCCGTTACCTGAATAAAGCTTACCGCCTGCACGGAGCTTAACAAGGGCAGAACCCATTGCCTCTTTACCCTCTGTAACAGACTGAATCTGGAAATCGTCAAGTTCATAGTGATGACCGATAATTTTGTCAATCGCAAGGAATGCGGCATCAATCGGACCTGCACCAATGCACACATCCTGAATGTTTTTGCCGTCCTTCTCAAGTGTAATCTGAGCACTTGCAGAAATGATATTACCGTTATTGATTACATAGCTTATAAGTTTATACGTTGACGGTACCTGCAAAGCGGCACTTGCAACGATTGCTTCAAGCTCTTTGAGACCAACCTTTTTCTTTGCCGCAACACGAAGAAATTCTTCATAAACTTTGTTCTGGTCCTCGTCTGACAAATCATAGCCCAACTTCAAAGCGGCGGCAATAACGTCTGCCTGACTGTCCTTTTCGTCGAGACAAACCGTTTCGTTGGCGGTACTTGCAACGGTTACCGTTGCTCGTTCTGTATCAGCAGTATTGCTAATCCAACGGATTTGCTTTGCAATTCTGAAAAGTTCGGTATTGTTAAGATTTGTCTTAACGCCGTATTTTTCGCCGCAGTTTTTAACCATTGTTGCAAAAGTATCCAATGAAACGTGGCTACCGTCAATAGCTGTTTTTACAAATGAAGCGCCTTTTCTTACTGAAAGAATTGCCTGAGCAGTTGCAAGACCGTTTTTGTTGTCACAGCCAACGCCAACGGGTACGTTCACCCAAGAGCCAATTTCTGCAATAAAATCTGCAAAATCGTCAGGCATTGTTTCGGCGGCGCTGTCGCAAACCGAAACCGCAGTTGCACCGTTTTCAACGGCAATTTCCAAAATGTTTTTAAGGAAATCCTTATCAGTTCTTGTTGCATCAAGCGCACAAAATTCAACACAAGCGCATTTTTCCTTCGCCATTTTTACCGTTTTGCCAACCCATTCAAGCATTTTTGCAGGTTTTTTGTGGCAGGTATATTCCATTCCCACAGGGGAAACGGGCAATTCAATGCGGATGCAAGGATGCTCTGCATTACTTAACGCCGATGCTGCCTGTTCAATGCTTTCTTCTGTAAGTCCCGCCGCAACTGACAGTACACCCTTTTTCACGAATGATGAAACTGTGCGGACGAATAAAATATCCGTTCTTGCATTCAGGATAGCAGGTAGCTCGATAACATCAACACTTAGCTTTTCTAACTGACGGGCAATTTCAATTTTTTCTTTGAAAGAAAATGAGTTCTGCTCACGACAAAGAGTTGCATCAGCAATTTTGATAGTTTTCATACGAGTAACATCCTTTCTTGATATGAGAAAAAGTAAATTTTACTTTATATTTTCAATAAAAAAGTCCCTGAAACAGCATTAACTGCTTCAGGGACGAAAAAATTTCCGTGGTACCACCCTGTTTACCGACTGTTCACACAAATCGGTCAACTCAACAAGTTCTAACAAACTTTCTGCCATGATAACGGGGCAAACCGTAACTGCCTACACAATTTTTTCAAAACCTTCAACAGTTCTGCTACGGAATGAGACTTCTTTTTCTTTTCATACTGTCTTGCACCACACGACAGCTCTCTGAAATGAAGGGCGGAAAAAGAATAGTTCCCTCAACGCATTTAAAAATATAAAGATTGCTTAACAGTTTATCACGGCTTTAATTATTTGTCAAGAATTTTTCATTAAAATTCTGCACCTAATTGTAACGCTTTAAGGTTAACGTCAAGCATTTCAGCACGTTTTGGTGGAATAACCTTTGCAAGTGTTGAATTCAACGCATCTGCATCAAATTCACCTAAAACAGCAAGAAGTTTACCCATCAAAATCATATTTGCAAGTGTTGGAAATCCGTTTTCACTTGCAAGACGAGTTGCAGGTACATAATATACAGTAACATCATCACGTTCTACTTTTCTTTCGATAAGTGTTGAGTCTGCTAAAATAATGCCACCTGAAACAACGCTTTTTTCAAATTTATCAAGAGATGGAAGGTTCATTGCAACTAAAATATCAGGATTTGAAATGATTGGTGAGCCAACTGCCTCGTCACTGATAATAACACTACAACTTGCAGTACCACCACGCATTTCAGGACCGTAAGAAGGCAACCAGCTAACCTGCTTACCATCTGTAAGTCCTTTATATGCAAGGAATTTACCTGCGAAAAGGATACCCTGACCACCAAAACCTGAAAGCAACATCTGTTTTGTACTCATTATTTATCCTCCCCTGCACTTCTGTCTTTATAAACACCCAACGGATAATATGGAAGCATTTTTTCATCAATCCACTTAAGTGCCTGTTGTGGTGTAAGACCCCAGTTTGTAGGACAAGATGAAACAACCTCAACTAATGAGAAGCCCTTGCCGTCCAACTGATTCTGGAACGCCTTTTTAATTGCCTTTTTAGCATTACGAACTGCTTTAACGCTGTTTACGGTAACTCTTTCAAGATATTCAGGGCCTTCAAGCTGTGAAAGCATTTCACAAACTCTGATAGGATAACCGCAATGGTTAACGTCACGTCCATAAGGTGAAGTCTGAGTAATCTGACCAGGCAATGATGTTGGAGCCATCTGACCGCCCGTCATACCATAAATTGCATTGTTAACGAAAATAACCGTAATATTTTCGTTTCTTGCCGCTGAATGAACAGTTTCTGCCATACCGATTGATGCCAAGTCACCGTCACCCTGATAAGTGAAAACCACGTGATTTTCAGGGTCAGCTCTCTTAACGCCCGTAGCAACTGCAGGAGCACGGCCGTGCGCCGCTTCAATCATATCACAGTTAAAATAGTTATAAGCCATAACAGAGCAACCAACAGGTGCAACACCGATTGTTCTGCCTTCAATGCCCAACTCGTCAATAACCTCAGCTACAAGACGGTGGATAATACCGTGAGTACAGCCAGGGCAATAGTGCATTGACATTTCATTTAATGCATGTGGTTTATCGAATACAACCATTATTTTGCACCTCCGTTTTCTGCTACTGCTTTGATTGCTTCCAATACCTGTTCAGGAGAAACAATCATACCGCCGACACGGTTGCAAAGTGTTACAGGCACTTTACATTCCGTTGCCAACTTAACGTCTTCAATCATCTGTCCCATTGAAAGCTCAACGGAAATGATTGCCTTAACCTTATCAGCCGCCTTTTTAAACGGCGCTGTTGGGAATGGCCATAATGTAATTGGTCTAATCATACCAACCTTGATGCCCTGTTTTCTTGCTTCGTTAACTGCATTTTTTGCAACACGTGAAGCAATACCGAATGCCGCAATTGCATATTCCGCATCATCCATAAGATATTCTTCATACATTGCTTCGTTTTCTTTGATATAGTTATATCTTTCATAACGTTTAAAGTTGAGCTTTTCAAGCTCTTCAGGGTCAAGAGACAAAGAGTTGACAATATTGTGCTTTCTCTCAAGTTTTGTGCCAACCGTTGCCCAAGGTTTTTCAGGAGCAGGTTTTACGTCAAATTCAAGAGAAACAGGTTCCATCATCTGTCCCATTGTACCGTCAGCCAAAATCATTGAAGTCATTCTGTAAGTATCAGCAAGTTCAAAGCCCTTAACCGTAAGTTCAGCCATTTCCTGAACTGAAGCAGGAGCTAAAACTATCATATGATAGTCACCGTGACCGCTGCCACGAGTTGCCTGGAAATAGTCTGCCTGGCTTGGCTGAATACCGCCAAGACCCGGACCGCCACGCTGAACGTTAACAACGAGTGCAGGTAAATCAGAACCTGCCATATATGAAAGTCCTTCACTTTTAAGTGAAATTCCCGGACTTGATGATGACGTCATAACACGGCGACCTGCCGCCGCAACGCCATAAACCATATTGATAGCCGCGATTTCACTTTCAGCCTGAAGGAATACGCCGTCGATTTTTGGCATTTTTTTAGCCATATAAGCCGCGATTTCTGTTTGCGGTGTAATTGGATAACCGAAGTAATGACGACAACCTGCAATAATTGCGGCCTCAGCAATCGCTTCGTTACCTTTCATCAAAACTTTATCTGCCATTCTTCTCACCTCTCTACCTTAATTACACAGTCAGGACACATAATTGCACAAGATGCACAACCGATACAGGCAGCTTCGTCAGTAAGCTCTGCTGGGTGATGTCCCTTTTTGTTAATCTTATCCGGTGATAATTGCAAAATGCCTTTTGGACAAGCGTCAATACAAAGTCCACAGCCTTTACAGTTATCTGTTTTAAAGGTCAATTTAGCCATTTTTATCGCTCCTTCTTTTATCACAAGCCCCGAAGGGTTTAGAGAATTTTATTTTGTAACGTCAACGCCAATGGCGATGGCACTTTATCTGACAATTCATCATAAAGCTCTGCTTTGAATGCGGTTATAAAAATCGGAAGTCCCGTTGCCTTTGCCACGTTTTCAGCATATTCCAATGAGTTTAAAACGTCCTCTGCCGTTGTTTCTTCACCAAGGTTTGAGTTATTGACAAGCCCCGTAAATTTAATTCCGCAGGCAAATTCAATTTCATTCATAACCTCAAGCGTATCTTCAACGGTACGGGTAAGCGGTCGGCAATTATTTATTACCATAAGCATTTCATAGTCATTTTCTTCTTTGATTTTAGGGGCAAGTCTGCCAAGTGCCAAAGCGCCTCGGTCGTCGCCACCCACGTCAATGAGAACTTTGTGAGAAGTATCGTCAGTAATCGAATACATTTCTTGCGGCAGGGCGGGAATATCCACATTACTGTTTGCAAATTCCGAGCAAATAAGCTTTATCCCTGCTTTTTCAAAATCATTACTGCTGTCTTTTGTACGGAAATATGGATTAACAATATCCAAATCAGCAACCGTAACCTTATCATACTGCTTTTTAAGCTCCAACGCAAGATTAACGGTGACGTTTGTTTTGCCGCTTCCGTAATGTCCGCACAATAGAATTATTCTTTTATCAATTTTCATATTATTCATTATAATTTATTACGCTGAATTTTACCGCTGGTTGTTTTTGGAAGTTCAGTTCTGAATTCAACAATTCTCGGGTATTTGTAAGGCGCTGTACGGTCCTTAACGTACTTCTGAATTTCTTTTTTAAGCTCGTCAGTAGCTTCAGTACCCTTTGTAAGAACGATTACAGCCTTAACAACCTGACCGCGAACCTCGTCAGGTGCGGCACAAACGCCACATTCGAGGACGTAAGGCAATTCCATAATAACACTTTCGATTTCAAACGGTCCGATACGGTAACCCGATGACTTGATAACGTCGTCAACTCTGCCAACGTACCAATAGAAGCCGTCTTCATCTCGCCAAGCGGTGTCACCCGTATGGTAATATCCGTCGTGCATAACCTCGTCGGTCTTTTCTTTAGCTCTGTAATATTCAGTAAACAAGCCGCAAGGTGAACCGTTCTGAACGTTAATAACGATTTCGCCAACCTCACCTACCGAAACCTCGTTTCCGTCAGCGTCCATAAGTGAAACGTCATAAATCGGTGCAGGTTTACCCATTGAACCGATTTTGTGAGATGCGCCCGTAAGATTACCGATAACCATTGTGGTTTCAGTCTGACCGAAGCCTTCAAGAATCTGAAGTCCCGTTGCTTTTTCAAATTGACGGTAAACCTCAGGGTTAAGCGCTTCGCCAGCCGTTGTCATGTGCTGAACTGAAGATAAATCATACTTTGAAATATCTTGTTTAATCATCATACGAAGCATTGTCGGCGGTGCGCAGAAGGTTGTAATCTTATATTTTGCAAACATTGGCAAAATGTCGGCGGCATCAAAGCGGTCAAAGTCATAAACGAAGGTTGCTGCCTCAGCAAACCACTGTCCGTAGAATTTACCCCACATTGACTTTGCCCAACCCGTATCGGAAATTGTGAAATGTAAACCATCAGGATTAACATTGTGCCAATATTTTGCAGTATGGAAATGTCCCAAAGGATATAAATGATTATGTACTGCGGTTTTCGGATATCCCGTTGTGCCTGACGTAAAGAACATAAGTAACGGGTCCTTACCGCAAGGCGCATCGGCAGTACGCTCATAATGTGTACTGTAAAGTTTATATTCTTCGTCAAAACTGCGCCAACCGTCACGGTTACCGTTAACTATCAATTTATTAACGAGTTCAGGACATTTTTCTGCCGCCAATTCTGCCTGACGGGCAGTATCGCCGTCAGCGGTACAGATAATTGTGCTGATTCCTGCTGATTGGAAGCGATATTCAAAGTCGTGCTCCTGCAACTGATTTGGTGCAGGAATTACGATTGCGCCAAGTTTGTTCAACCCAAGCACCGCAAACCAGAATTGGTAGTGACGCTTAAGCACAAGCATTACTCGGTCACCTTTTTTAATGCCTAATGATTTAAAATAGTTAGCACACTGGTTTGATGCCTTTTTCAAATCCTTGAATGTAAATCTGTTTTCAGTTTTATCATTACTGATATGTAGCATTGCAAGTTTCTTTGGCTTGTCTTCTGCTAACTTATCAATAACATCAAAAGCAAAGTTGAATTTCTCAATATTCTTAAATTCAATCTTTGTTGGTGTACCGTTTTCATTCTTTGTAACATTAACATATTTACGATAAACACGGTCTTTTGTATCTGGATTTGCCTTTTTAGCTGCAATTGCACGAGTTGGTGTAAGCTCTGGAATTGGCTCACCTGTCGGATTAAGAACAATTGCATAAAACACGCAATCCTGACCATTAACCGCAATCATACCGTGAGGAGTGTCACTATCATAATAAATGCTGTCACCAGGTCCTAAAATTTCCTGATGCTCACCAATCTGCACAAGCAAGCTACCCTCAACAACGATGTCACATTCCTGACCCTCATGAGTTGTAAGCTCAATTTCCTTCTGTTCAGCCTCCGCATCATATTTACACTTAACGTACAACGGCTCTGCAATTCTGTTTTGGAAAGCGTAAGCCAAGTTGTAATAAGTCATACCGTGAGCTTCATTAACCTCTTGTCCGGCTTCTTTTCTCGTAACTGTAAAGGATTTAAGATTTGGACTGTAACCCTCAATAATTTCAGTAACGTTGACACCGAAAACCAAAGCGCAACGATAAATAAAGGCAAAGTTCAAATCCCCGTTACCGTTTTCGCAGTTTTTGTATTCCTCAGCTGTGACACCTGTTTTTGCCGCCATTTCTTCAATGGTGTAGTTTTCGATTTCACGAAGCTCACGAATACGCCGTGCCATTTCCTGAATTTTGTAGTCTAAACTTGTTATGTGTTCCATAATCACATTCTCCATTCCGGGACGAAAAAAACACTCGTCCCAAAGCTTATGACTTTGAGACGAGTGACGAATATCTCGTTGCACCCGTGGTACCACTCAAATTGCGATTTTCACCGCCACTCAAGGTCTGACAACCTTTATGCCTTTACGCAGCAATCACGGAGAGGTTCTACTGACCCAAAGGGGCTTTCTTCCTCTCGGCTCGGAAGCTACAAACACAAAACCGAACCCGTATGAACTCACACCAACCGTCATATCTCTGTTTCCGTCGTTTTTTGTGCACTCTTCGTCAATGCCTTTAATATTTAATTGAATGGTATTTTATCATAAACTCCATTCGTTTGTCAACACATAATATTACAATTTATTTCTTTGGATTTTTCCGCTGATTGTTTTTGGAAGTTCAGTTCTGAACTCAACAATTCTCGGATATTTATAAGGAGCAGTATGCTCTTTAACGTATTTCTGAATATCCTTTTTAAGCTCGTCAGTAGGTTCTGTACCCTTTGTAAGAACGATTACAGCCTTAACAACCTGACCGCGAACCTCGTCAGGTGCGGCACAAACGCCACATTCGAGGACGTAAGGAAGCTCCATAATAACACTTTCGATTTCAAACGGTCCGATACGGTAACCCGATGACTTAATAACATCATCAACTCGACCAACATACCAATAGAAGCCGTCTTCATCTCGCCAAGCGGTGTCACCCGTATGGTAATATCCGTCGTGCATAACCTCGTCGGTCTTTGCTTGGTCACGGTAATAACCTGCAAACAAGCCGCAAGGCACTTTATCAGAAATCTTAACTACGATTTCGCCAACCTCACCATCAGGTACTGCATTTCCGTCAGGGTCCATAAGTGAAACGTCATAAAGCGGTACGGGGATACCCATTGAACCGACCTTATGCTTACCGCCGAGAAGATTTGCGATTGTAAGAGTCAATTCCGTCTGACCGAAGCCTTCCATAATCTGAAGTCCCGTTGCCTTTTCAAATTGACGGTAAACCTCAGGGTTAAGAGCCTCACCTGCTGTTGTCATATGCTTGATTGATGACAAATCGTATTTTGAAATATCCTGCTTAACCATCATACGAAGCATTGTTGGTGGTGCACAGAAGGTTGTAATCTGATATTTCGCGAACATTGGCAAGATGTCTGCTGCATCAAAGCGGTCAAAGTCATAAGTGAATACTGCACCCTCACATAACCATTGTCCGTAGAGTTTACCCCAAAGAGCTTTACCCCAACCCGTATCGGAAATTGTGAAATGCAAACCGTTATCACTTACACCGTGCCAGTATTTTGCCGTTATATAATGTCCTAATGGATATGTATATTTGTGTGCTGCGATTTTTGGATAACCAGTTGTGCCTGATGTAAAGAACATAAGCATCAAATCGTCACCGCAAGGAGTTTCGCTTGTTCGATAATAATGAGCGCTGTAAAGCGGGAATTCCTCATCGAAATTATTCCAACCCTCACGATTTCCGCCAACAAGGATTTTCGTTGTAAGCGTTGGACAAGTTTTCTGTGCTTCATCAACGTGAGAAGCAATACCGTCGTCAGCCGTACACACGATTGCGCTGACACCTGCCGCATTAAAGCGGTATTCCAAGTCGTGCACCTGCAACTGATGAGTAGCAGGAATAACAATTGCACCGAGCTTGTGAAGACCTAATACTGCAAACCAGAATTGATAGTGACGCTTGAGAACAAGCATAACTCTGTCGCCTTTTTTAATGCCCATTGCTTTGAAATAGTTAGCACATTGAGCTGATGCTCGTTTCATATCGTTGAAAGTAAATCTTCTTTCAACCTTATTTTTATCAATATGAAGCATCGCAAGTTTATCGGGTGATTTTTTAGCAATAGCGTCAACCACGTCAAAAGCGAAATTGAAATTCTTTTCATTGTTGAAATCAATTGCGGTTACACGGCCGTTTTCGTCTTCAGTAGTTGTGATAAAGTTTTCACTGACCAGATGCTTGTCACCTGAATGAGCAGAAACGATTGTGTCGCGGATTTCGGTCTCTTTTGTATCTTCGCCCGGAAGAACAACCGCAACGAACAAGCAATCCTGACCGTCAACGGCAATCATACCGTGAGGGGTTGAGCTGTTGTAATAAATACTGTCGCCCTCACTCAAATATTCAATATTATCACCAATCTGTATTTTAAGACGGCCACTCATAACAAAGTCAAATTCCTGACCTGAGTGCTTGGTTAAATGGATTGGCTTATTCTGTTGTTCTTCATTGTATTCATACTTAACCCAATAAGGCTCAGCAATCTTCTTTCTGAATTGAGGTGCAAGGTTTTGAATTTCAATGCCATCCTCCTGCGCCGTTGCCTTACCCTTTCCCTTACGGGTGATTGTATAAGATGACAAGTGAGCACTTCTGCCTTCAAGTAAAACTGTAATATCAATGCCGAAAATCTTTGCGCATTTGTGAAGAAATGAGAATGGGAAATCTACTTCTCCGTTTTCGAAGCAGATGTATTCTTCAACTGTAACTTCAGTTTTCTCAGCCATTTCAGCCTGAGTGAAGTCAGCAATTTCTCTCATCTCGCGAATTCGTAATCCTACCTCTTGCAATTTTTTTGTTTCAACTGTTGCCATAAGCCTTTCCTCCTATGTAAAAATAAAAAAATCGTCCCAAAACCTAATGTTTTGAGACGAATGTAAAATCATCCGCGGTACCACTCAAATTGTAGTTTTCACTACCCCTCAAGGTCCAACAACCTTTATGCCTTTACGCAGCAATCACGGGAAACGCCTACTTTCAAACGAGATTTCGGATTTCCGGCTCGGAAGTGATGGGCTTTTAGATTTTTGTTGCTGACTCACACCAACCGTCAACTCTCTGAAAACAAGACATCTAAACCGTCTTCGTCACAGCCTTTACTATTAAATTAGGTGTATTATAACACCGTAAAAACACAATGTCAAGTAATTTTTCAACTATTTTTTTCACATTTATATCTTGCTTTTCCTATGGTCTTTTTGCCATATTCAATAGCGCCTGCAGGGCAATATGAGATACAAGCAGTACAATGAGTGCAATTATTATTCCAAAGTGGCTTACCGTCTTGTATCTTTATATTATTCAAAGGGCATATTTTCTCACAGGCACCGCAACCCGTACATTTGTCGTCCGCATAAAAGTCTTTTGATTTCACAAACATAGGATAGAATAATATGTTTACAATGCTGCTCATCATTTTATCCTGTAACTTTGCTTCGGGGTTTGAAACCGTCTTGTTTTCAGCAATATTTCTTGTGACCGTTTCAATAATCGGTTGAGCCTTTTCAAAAATTTCTTCAATTTCACTCTCACTTGGAGAATTAAACATTAAAATATAGTTTTCGGGCATAACCACCTGAGCCGTACCCATATAAGCAAAGCCTTTTTTCTCGCATAATTTTTCATTGTATTTTGCAGAGTTACCGATTTCACTTCCGCAGTTCATTACAAACCATACTTTTTCAACGCCGATAAAATCAGTCTGCATAATCCAATTATGCACGGCCTTCGGTATTCTCCAGGCATAAGTCGGCACAACGAAAATCAGCCTACCCCGTACTTCGATTTCGCTTGTATCATTATTTTTCAGTTTGTCGTTAATACTTATTATTTCATCCGACAAGTCTTTTCCGATTTGTTTTGCAATATATTTACTGTTCCCCGTTCCGCTGAAATATAAAATCATTATTATCCCTGCCCGTCTTTATGCATAAAACATTCTTTATCGTGAGAATATATCACGCCGATTGCCTGTAAATATGAATATATAATTACCGAACCCACGAACTTCATTCCTCTTTGCTGTAAATCCTTTGAAACAGCGTCGGATAAATAATTGGTCGTTTTTTCGGTTTCGTAAAGGATTTTCCCTTTTGTGAAAGTTTTTAAATAATCATAAAATGAACCGTATTCCAAAGCTATTGACCTGAAAATTTTACTATTATTGATACTTGCATTGATTTTCAACTTATTCCTGATAATATCCTTATTGTTTATCAATTCAAGCACTTTTTCGTCATCATAATCGCATACTTTATCTATATCAAAATTGTCATAAGCCGCTTTGAAACTTTCTCGCTTGTTGAGGACACATTCCCAAGAAAGTCCTGCCTGAAAAGACTCCAAAATCAGCATTTCATAAAGATATTCATCATCAAATCGTGGCTTACACCACTCGTTGTCGTGATATTCAACGTATAATGGGTTGTTCAAGTTGCACCATTTACATCTTCTTTTGTCCATAAAAGTCACCGTTCATCGTCAGTTATACGTTGATTATACCATCTGCAACGTATTTCAGCAAGTCGTAATTGCGATAATCGGAGGTTGTGAGGTTTTTTGTATGCGTAGGGCGGAGTCTTCATTTTGCGCTTTGTTAGCCAAACTTAAATTAATCAGAATCATATTTACAAAAAACACTTGATTTACGAAACAAAACATAATATAATAATTAGGCGTTAAAAAAATCGAGATGTAGCGCAGATGGTAGCGCGCCACGTTCGGGACGTGGATGCCGCAGGTTCGACTCCTGTCATCTCGACCACAGCGAAAAAGGTACCCTTTAGGGTGCCTTTTTTTGTTGTGCATTGAAAATGAGGAGTCGAACCTTACGAAGGTTTGAGCGTTAAGAAAATGTTTCGGGGAAACATTTTTAGCGAAAAGCACAAAGCAAATTTCTCATTTGCATTGTGAAGCTATAATTTGAGTGTTAAGAAAATGTTTCGGGAAAACATTTTTAGCGAAAAGCGATTGGCGGGTACCGAAATCCGTAGGATTTGGGTCGCCAAGCGAATAGTATGCAAGGCAAAGCCGCAGCAGACGTTCGACTCCTGTCATCTCGACCAAAAATCCTTGTTCTTCGGAACAAGGATTTTTTATTCAAGCCGATAGGCTTGGTATATCATCACGCTTCAGCGTGTATATCATTGCCGCATAAATGCGGCGTATATCATCACACCGTAGGTGTGTATATTCTATCGGCTTGATGAGATACAGCGGCTTTGCCACTAATGATATACAAAACTGAAGTTTTGATGATATACAAGGCTTCGTCTTGATGTTAAAATCAAAATGCCGAAATCGAAATAAACTTTCTAATTTTGTATCCAAATACCGAAATCGGCATTTTCTTTTTTCTTGCAAAACACGGAAATTAAGGTTTCGTACTGTTTATCGACTGCTAAAACACAGTATTTATGCGGGTTTGCGCTTGATTACTATAACGCTACTCCGACCAAAAAAAACCGACAAGTTTCGACTTGTCGGTTTTTCAGCTTAATCCACCCTTACGGATAAGTGAAGTATTGCTTCGCAATGTGAAATTCTGTGAGAGTTCGAATTCATACGCAAAAAGGGCGAAAATATCTTTTTCATAGTCCTTACGCAAAACAGCAGTCTCAACCGAAGTTGAAACTGCTGTTTTTTTGAAACGGG
>JAZQYK010000061.1:0-69641 GCA_045633505.1 Candidatus Fimenecus sp.
AATGCGAAATATTTACATTTTTATATAAATTATTATATATTTCTTATAGTGTTGATTATTAAATAATACTGTGATAAAATACAAAAAACAATTTGAGGTGTAGTATGACATTTTTGCTTGTAATAATTTATATAGTTTTTGTTTCTTTAGGTTTACCTGACTCCTTATTTGGAGCTGCATGGCCTGTTGTACACCTTGATTTTGGAATTAATGAAAGCTTCGCTTCACTTTACGGTATCATAACAGGTGCTTGTACAGGTGGTGTCAGTTTTATTTCAGGTTGGCTTATAAGAAAATTCGGCACAGGTAAGGTTACACTTATTTCAACTTTACTTACCGTCGCAGGTCTCTTTATTATGAGCATTTCACCAAATATTGTCATAATGATGCTTGGTGCAGTTGTATTGGGCTATGGTGCAGGTGTTATTGATACTGCCCTTAACAATTTCATTTCACTTCATTACAAGGCACAGCATATGAACTGGCTTCATGCTTGTTGGGGTGTTGGTGTTACAATTAGTCCATTGATTATGTCAGCATTTTTAACAGATGAAACAGGCTCATGGAGAAATGGCTATCGTGTAATTGCACTTTTACAGTTATCAATTGGCATTATAATTGCATTAACTCTTAATAAATGGAAGATTGTTAAAGAAGATTTTTCAAAAGAAGAGTCAAAAGAGTCACAAAAAAGTCTTTTTGAAATATTTAAAATCAAAGGTGTTTTGCCAAGTATTCTTTCACAAGGTCTTTATTGTAGTATGGAGTTTACAATCGGCACTTGGGGAGCATCATATCTTGTTAATGTTCATTCATTGTCACCAGCCGAAGCAGCAAAATGGATATCATTGTTTTTTGGTGGAATAATGGTAGGACGAATTATTTCGGGCTTTATTTCAATAAAAACATCTGATGATTTGATGATTCGTGGCGGAATAATTGTATCTTTTTTAGGTATGGTTCTTTTAACTCTTCCTTTAGGTAACATATCTTTTTTAGGATTACTTCTTATAGGAATTGGTTTTGGACCGATTTTCCCAAGTGTTTTACATAGTGTTCCGGATAGATTTGGCACAGAATATTCTGCTGATATTACAGGTTTCCACATGGGCGGTGCTTATGGTATCGGTTTTGGAGTTCAGCTTATATTCGGTTATGTGGCAACTGCAACAACATTTGAAATTACAACATTTGTTTTGTTAGCTCTTGTTGTGGCACTATTTATAGTTAACGAATTAACAATTTCTATTGTAAGGAAAAAATAATTGTTTAAGAAGTGCACATACTAATCTTAAGGACGTGATTACTATGTGTACTTCAATTTCTTTTACAACAAAAGACCATTATTTTGGCAGAAATCTTGATTTGGAATATTCTTATGACGAAAAGGTTATAATTACTCCAAGAAATTATCCATTTAAATTCAGACTTGGTAGTGAATCAAATGAACATTATGCAATTATAGGAATTGGAACGGTTGACGATAATTTCCCATTATATTATGAGGCCACAAATGAAAAAGGACTTTCTATGGCTGGACTGAATTTCCCTGTAAGTGCTTTTTATGAAGAACCGGTAAAAGAAAAAAATAATATCGGTGTTTTTGAATTGATTCCGTGGATTCTTGGTAAATGTTCTTCCGTTGACCAAGCAAGAGAACTATTAATGGACACTAATATCGTTTCAATGGATTTTAATGAAAAATATAAAACTGCAGAACTTCATTGGATGATTTCAGACAGGGATTATTCAATAACCGTTGAATGTGTTCAGGATGGCTTGAAAGTTTATTATAATCCCGTTCATGTTTTAACTAATAATCCTGAATTCCCTATGCAAGTATTCAATCTTAATAACTATATGAATCTTACTCGTGAAGAGCCGGAAACAAGATTTGCAGAAGGATTTGACTTTAATAAATATAGTAGGGGAATGGGAGCATTGGGGCTTCCTGGCGATAATTCGTCAATGTCACGATTTGTACGTGCAGTATTTACGCGACTTAATTCTGTTTGTGGTGAAAGCGAAAATGCAAGCATAAGCCAATTCTTTCACATTCTCGGTACAGTTTCACAGACAAGGGGGACTGTCAGAGCAGGTGACAGTTTTACGACCACAATCTATACTTCTTGTTGTAATACTGATAAGGGCGTTTACTACTATACAACTTATGAAAATAATCAGATTACTGCAGTTAATATGTACAACGAAAATCTTGACACAAACGAACTTGTGATATATAATCTTGTCACTGAACAACAGATTAATTATCAAAATTAAATACTTTTACTGCCACCGGGTAGTGTGATGCAAAAGCATCCGTTTCATATATCGTTAGGTCTTTGAAGATATATGTGCGGATGTTATTTTTTTGGAGGTTTTATGAAAGAACTTATAAATTATTTTACAAAATTTGAAATAGCACTGTGGAGTTGCTCAATACTTGCAATTTTGTTGTCGTTCTGCCTTTTTGACAAGGAAAATTACTTGACGCTTATAGCCTCAGTTATCGGTGCAACTTTTCTTATTTTTAATGCAAAAGGTAATCCAATCGGTCAATTTTTGACAATTGTTTTCAGTATTCTTTACGGCATAATTTCTTATAGCTTTGCTTATTATGGCGAAATGATTACATATCTCGGAATGACCTTGCCAATGGCTTCGTTTGCTCTTGTTTCGTGGTTGAAAAATCCATATAACAATAACAAATCAGAGGTTAAAGTCAATAAACTGTCAAGGTTTGAAATTGCATTTATGCTTGTTTTGACCGTAATCGTAACCGTAATTTTCTATTTTATTTTAAAGTATTTCAATACGGCTAATATTGTTCCAAGCACCGTTTCTGTAACAACAAGTTTTTTAGCGGTTTATCTTACCTTCAGACGAAGCCCGTATTTTGCTCTTGCTTATGCAATGAATGATTTAGTTTTAATTGTGCTGTGGATACTGGCGTCAATTAGCGATATTTCATATTTATCAGTTGTGGTTTGTTTTTTAGTTTTCTTTGTCAATGATACGTATGGCTTTATTAGTTGGAAACAAATAGAAAAACGACAAAAAGTTAATATGTAAATACAAGGCTGATGTTAAAAGTATAACATCAGCCTTATGATTTTTTAACCAAGAATATCGCGGACACCGTCGCCAACACCTTGACCGATATCAGATGCGGCTTCGCCTACACCGTCAGCAACGTCACCTAAGGCATCACCTGCATCACTGACACCGTTACTTACGTCATTACCAACGTTGTTATCCATCGTAGTAGTTGTAGAGCTGTTGTTAGTGGTGCTTGTGTTAGTATCACTTACTTTACCGTCGTCTGTTTTAGTACAGCCTACAAGGAAAACACATAACAAAGCCGCAACCATAACCATAATTATTGCTGTCTTTTTCAAAATAATCCCTCCTTTAAAGTGGTGTTAATATTATTTGCCTTAATTTTGCAAATATACTATTTTGTAAGAACTCCGTTGTCACTGTAAAGTAAAATCAAAATATCCTTTTCTTCTGCGGTTGTACAGTCGATATAGACCAAAAGTTCTTGTCCGTTTTGAGCCTTACAATGAACCTCATAACAATATTGTTCAGCTTCCCAATCTGTCGGAATAATACTGAGTTGTACGCCGATTACTTCAAGACTTGGGCTGACAGAGTTCGTTGCGGCTTCTTTGCTGATGCTGGGTTCAGCAATCGACCTGTCGTGATGATTATAAATATATCCCGTGGCATCAAAAGATAAAACGTCACCGGTTTCAAGACTGACACCAACCTTGATTAAATCAGGATAAATTACGGTTTCATTTTGCTTATATGAAAAATTAACCGTGCAAATACCGTCTTCGGTAAAGTAATAGGTTTCAGTCATATTTTCAAACCCGATTTCATCAAGAAATTCCTTCGCATTTCTTACTGCTTCATCGGGATTTATTTCAATTTCACCCACAAATTTTGAGTTTAGCATATATAAAGGCTTTCCGCCGTTTTTCGTTATTGCAACGGTACAGTTATTGCTTTTAAAAACATAACAGGGGATGTTGCCGTCTTCGTCGTAAGCATATTCTAATGACTCGGTTTCGTTTGAATTACAAACACTTTTTGCAATTTCAAAAGCGTCTTCCTTTTTGATTTGTTCCAAGTTTTTTAAAATTTCAGGTTCACCTTGCTCAATATGGTCCGAGAACGGCCCGTCATAAATAAGGGACGGCAAATCAGAAAGTGATTGCTCAACGTCGTCAAGACTGCTGTTTATCGTAATATAATTGCCGTTGTCCAACAGCGACGATTCGTAATCATTAAAAGAAAGTGTGCCGTTTTCAAGCCCGTAACACATATCACTTATCAGTTGGTTTAATTCCTTGCTGTATTCATATAGCTTTATCAGTTGTTGCCTTTCCTCTTCGGTAAGGCTTTCGCCGTTTGCACTTTTTCTGCTTAACGACATAACAAGCTCACCGACCTGAGATAAGAATTTATAGGTGTTTGCAAGTTGTACGTCGCTTGTAGGCAGCATTGATAAATTTGTTTTAGCTCCCGAAGTTTCTCTCCACAATTCTGTTGCTAATTTTGAAAGCATTGGCGTAGTGTTTGAATAAGTCAGCTTTTCAAGGTTTGTGGAAATACTGTTTAAACTTTCATCAAGAGAAATTAGGGCAAGTTGGTTGTGCGCGTTTAATTCCCGTTCAAGTCTGTTTGATTTTACGGCTTGAACAATCGAGAATATTCCAAGCACGAAAATGATTGTAGTAATATATAGAATTATTCTGATTTTTCCGCGGTTGGATATAGCAGATTTTTCCATTTTCAGCACTCCTTTTAAAATTTGAAATTATTGTTTACAAAAAATTCAAAAATATGTACGAAAAATCGTTAATTTCTGTTTGCCAAACGATAGTTTTTGTAGTATAATTAAGCTGATATATTTTGAGAATGGGGGAGAAGTGTCATGATGGTCTATCTTGATAACAGTGCAACGACAAAACCTTGTGAAAAAGCAGTGAAAAAAGCGCTTGAAATTATGACTGAAAACTTTGGAAATCCCTCATCGCTTCATTATTGCGGTTTTAATGCAAAGAAAGAGCTTGATAATGCAAGACGAACAATTTCAAACTTTCTTTCCTGTCAGGAAAACGAAGTTTTCTTTACTCCAAGCGGTACAGTTGCCAACCATACTGCAATTCTCGGAACTGCAAAGGCGCGTCGCCGTGAGGGTAATAAAATTATTACCACACTTCTTGAACATCCAAGTGTAATCAAACATTTTGAATCATTGGCTGAACAAGGCTTTGAGGTTGTTTATTTAAAACCTGATATTAACGGAAAAATAAGTCTCGAAGAATTGTCAAATGCGGTGGATGAAAATACAATCCTCGTTAGTGTTATGGCGGTTAATAACGAGGTCGGCTCAATTCAGGATATCGAAAAAATCAAGGGCGTTATTAAAGACAATAAATCAAAAGCATATTTTCATTGTGATGCGGTTCAGGCTTTTGGAAAAATCACGTTGAAGCCGAAAAAACTCGGTATTGATTTGATGAGTATGAGCGCCCATAAAATTCACGGTGTCAAAGGTGCGGGAGCTCTGTATGTGAATAGCAGTATCCGCGTTTTACCGAGTATAGTAGGTGGCGGTCAGGAAAACGGACTGATTTCAGGAACCGAAGCATTACCTGCAATTTGTGCATTTTCGGAAGCAGTTAACGATATTGGCAACGTTCAAAAAAATCTTGCGATTGTTACCAAAACAAGAAATTATTTTCTTGATAAAATCAGCAAACTTGAAAAGGTTTACGTGAATTCACCCTTCGATGCTCTGCCTTATATAATCAATATATCCGTTGAAGGTGTGCCGTCTCAGGTAATGCTGAATTCTCTTTCTTCAATGGGAATTTGCGTTTCGGCGGGTTCGGCTTGTTCCAAAGGTCATCGAAGTGACGTGCTGACGGCTATGGGTGTTTCACCGAAAGGGATTGACAGCGCAATCCGTATCAGCCTTTCAAAAAACACAACCGAAAACGATATGGAAAAACTCTTTAATGGAATAACGGATACTATTAAACGTGTCAGGAGATAGAAATGAAAGAAATTATACTTATTAAGAACGGTGAATTAGCCCTTAAAGGTCTTAACCGTTCAACCTTTGAAGATATTTTAATAAAGAATATTCGCAAAAGAATTAAACCGCTTGGCGAGTTTGAATACAGAAAAGAGCAGTCAACTGTTGCGGTTGTGCCAATGGACGACTATATAGATATGGATGAAGTAAGCGACAGAATCGGCCGTGTTTTCGGTATTGCGGCTTATTCCCGTGCTTTACAAGTTGAAAAGGATATGAATAAAATCCTTGAAAACACTCCGTCATATTTGGCAGAACAGCTTAAAGCAGTTAAAACTTTTAAAGTGGAAGGTAAACGTGCAGATAAAAAATTCCCGTTCAAATCTCCTGAAATTGCGGCTGAGGTTGGCGGTGCAATTCTCAGTAAATTCCCACACTTAAAGGTTGACGTTAAAAATCCCGATATTCTCGTAACAATAGAAATCCGTGAAAAATTTGCTTTTATTCGCGGTAATCAAACGAAGGGTGCAGGCGGAATGCCAACGGGCACGGCAGGTAAGTCGGCAATCTTGATTTCAGGCGGAATTGACAGTCCCGTTGCCGCTTATATGATGGCAAAACGAGGACTTGTACTAAATGCAATACATTTTGCATCACCGCCATATACGTCACCGCAGTCCGAAGAAAAGGTTCACAATCTTCTTCGTCAGGTTTCAAGATATTGCGGAAATATAACTCTTTTCACAGTTGGATTTACAGAAATTCAGGAAGAAATCCGTGACAAATGCCCTGAAGAATTATTCACTTTGATTATGCGTCGCTTTATGATGCGAATTTCACAGCGTATTGCCCAGCGTGAAGACTGCAAAGCACTCATAACGGGCGAAAGTCTTGGTCAGGTTGCAAGTCAGACCCTTAACGCCCTTGCCTGTACTGACGCAGTAGTAAAAATGCCTGTTTTCAGACCTGTTATCGGTCTTGACAAAGAAGAAATTATAAAGATATCAAGACAAATTGACACTTTCAATATTTCAATTGAGCCTTATGAAGATTGTTGCACGGTGTTTACTCCGAAACATCCTAAAACAAAGCCTCAAATCTCAATTATAGAAAATGCCGAAAAAGCACTTGACGTTGAAGCATTGGTTGAGAGAGCTGTTGAAAATACAACTATTAAAAACATTTGCTTATAAGGTGACGGAAATAATGACACTTGAAGAAAAAGTAGTTAAACTTCTTAATGAAAAGCAACTTGTACTTGCCACAGCAGAATCTTGTACAGGCGGTTTGATTTCAAAAAGAATAACGGACGTCAGCGGTTCTTCAGCAGTTTTTAATTGCGGAATTGTAAGTTACAGTAACGAGATTAAAGAAAGCGTGCTTGGTGTAAGCCGCAAAACTCTTGAAACCTACGGCGCAGTCAGCGAAGAAACTGTTCGAGAAATGGTAAAAGGAGTGCTGAAGATTTCGGGGGCAGATATTGCCGTTTCGGTTTCCGGAATTGCAGGTCCGAATTCCGACAATACAAAAAAGCCTGTGGGAACTATTTGGTTAGCCGTTTCCAATGGCAAAAAAACTTATGTAAGACATTTACACAAAAACTTTACTGAGGACGTTAGAAATTCCAACAGAAATTATGCGTCCGACGTAGCGTTAAAATTGATTTTATTATTGGTAGGTGAATAACTTGGCAAAAAAGCAGATGAACAAAAGCAAAATTGTGCTCCTCGTAATTTGTATAATCGTTTTTCTGTTGTCATCTGCATTTGTGCTTAAAAACGTTATTTCCGATATAAAAAATCAAAAAATGTATGATGACTTGTCAAATCTCGTTGTTGAAACAACGAATGAAGCTGACGGCGAAGAGGTTACTCACGCGCCTGATTATTCCGCAGTAATAACCGAAAATGCAGATTTCGTTGGCTGGATAACAGTGCCGAATACATCAATCAATTATCCTGTTTTGCAAACTGACGATAACGATTTTTATTTAACACACGGATTTTACAAAGCAAAGGATGCTCGTGGAGCAATTTTTATGGATTACAGAAATAATCCTGTTGACTTGGATGCCAATACAATAATTTATGGACATAACTGCTACAACACAACAATGTTTTCCGAACTTACAAAATTCGAAAAACTTGATTTTTATAAAACAACACCGATAATTGAATTCAATACGGTTGAAAGAAAATATCAATGGAAAATATATGGCGTTTTCATCACCAACGCCTTGCCCGAAGAGGATAACGGTTACGTGTTCAATTACATTTATCCCGATATGGACGGCGAAAACTTTGAAGGCTTTATTGAAGAAGTCAATAAGCGCAGACTTTACGTTACTGACGTTGATATAAAAAGTGATGATAAAATGCTTGTGCTTTCAACCTGTGTGAGAAATCTTGATATTTATGAAAACGGCAGAAGAACTTATAAAGCCGACACCAGACTCGTCGTACTTGCCCGTGCCGTCAGAGACGGTGAATCTGCTGAGGTTAACGTGAACGGTGCTTACGTTAATACTGACCCGAAATATCCACAGTTGTGGTATGACAAGAACAATAAATCAAATCCATATATAAATGACGAAAAATGGTATCCGAAGGAGGTAGTAACTGAATGAGCAATATTGATAAAAATGACGAAATACTCTCCTTTGAGGAACTTCGAAAAAAGCTTGGGATGGATGATGAACAAAAAAACAACAGAACTGATGATTTTTCAGCATTAACTGAAGAAATTAGACCCGATACTCAAGCGGAAACCGTTAATCCTGCAAAATCAGTTGAAAATTTTGCAAGTGAAATTGAAAAACAGCTTGATGCTCAGGTTGAGTCTGAAATACAAAATTCAAACGAGCCGTCAACTGTGGTTGAAAACGGAAAAACCTTTGTTGATATAACTTCTCAGTATGTGAAGCCGCAAGAGACGGAGGCGACGCAAACCGAAATAGTCGTTGAAGAAGTGAAAGCAAAGAAAAAAGTAAGAACCTTTAATGAGATTTTTGCTGACTTTTTCCACAGTGTGTTGCCAAACAAAAAGGATAGCACAAAGGAAAAAATCCGAAAAATTATAATGGACGTTTCAATCCTCACCATAATCGGCTGTGTTATTGCATTTGGTGAGCTTTACCGTCAAAATCTTGAACAACTTGAAAAAGAAGAAGAAATCAAGTCCCATATCGTTGAAGTTGAAGAATATGAGGAAAATGAATACGTTGAGGCGTGGGAAGAACTTTTCGCGCAGTATCCTCAGATTAAATTCCCCGAGGGAATGAATCTTAAATATTCTTATCTCTACGCCTTGAATCAAGACCTTGTCGGTTGGTTGAGAATTGACGGAACAAACCTTGACGTTCAGGTTGTTCAGGGGCCGGATAACGATTTCTATTTAAGAAAAGACTTTTACGGTGATTACAGCCGTTACGGTTGTCCTTATATGGATTACAAAAATGACCCTAAATATCTTAATGATAATACAATTATCTACGGTCACCACATGACCGACGGCTTAATGTTTTCAAACCTTGATAAATACAAGACTTTGGAAGGCTATAAAGAGTCACCGATAATTGAATATAATACTTTGTATGACACTTATTATTTTAAAGTGTTTGCCGCGTTTTATATTAACGCAACTCCTGCTGATGACAATAATTACTTCTTTAATTTTATGATTACGGATTTTTCAACTGATGAAAGGTTTTCAAAATTCGTTGACGAATTGAAATTGAGAAGTGTTATTGATACGGGTGTGAGTGTGCAACCCGACGACAAGCTGTTAACACTTGTTACTTGCACTTATGATTTCAATGATGCAAGATTTGTCGTTGTGGGAAGAATGGTGCGTGAAAATGAGGATGTAACGGTTGATACAAGCCTCGCAAAGCTCAACACTTCACCAAAATATCCACAGGCTTGGTATGATGCCAAGGGTTTAACGAACCCATACAAAGATGCACCTAAGTGGGATGAATAATTCAGTTAATAATTTATGTTTTATATAGGGTAAAAAGAGAGGTTTTAAAATTATGAAGGTTAGATTATTGGCATTGAACGTTGACAAAAATATGCCATTTGCAAGATTTCAGGCGAGAGTTGTCAGCAGTATCAGTATGTATTCTGACAGCAACGTTGCGTTTGAACGTTTTGAGAATATGCGAGATTTGTTTGAAGCCTTGCAGGATGCGTTGGAAAACGACGAGTTGATTGTTACTGCGGTTGATATCAAGCATTATTCAAGGCTTAAAACCGCATTGACTCAGGCACTTGAAACGGATGTACAATATAATGCAACTATTCTCAATATGCTTGAAAGCAATGAAGAAATGGATGATGCGGCAAGAAAAGAATTTTCAACCTTCCCTGAACCTGCAACAGTCTTTCTTTCAAAGGACGGACTTTATTCAGGCTTTGGTATTGAAAACGGTACGCAATTTTTAATGCTTGTTCCGATTGATAACGAACGAATCAATCTTATTCTCAGAAACGGTGTCGTGCCATTCCTTGCAAAGAATATTGAAACGACAAACGGCGATGAGTTTTTAAGTGAAAATAAATTCTTTGAAAATGAAAAGGTTGCAATTGCAGTTAAAAGATTGGTTGATGCTGAATCAATAGTTGCCGTTAACGGTACTCAGAATGCAGAAGTTTTGAAAAGCTGCGGTGATTCCGTGCCTGATTTTGACAGCGTATTCGTGTTCACACCTCACGTTGAAGATAAGGGTGACGTCAATGCAACTGAATATGCGGCGCAATTAGCAAAGGTAAGTCTTGATTTGTCTGCGGCAAATATAGGCGCGTCAATCAGCGATATCTATAACGCAGGGGATACAAAGTTTATCTGTATCGCAGTTGCTAACGACGAGTCAGCAGTTGTAAGAAAACTTTATCAGGCTGAGGACGAAACCGAAGATGCTTTCATCGAAAGTGCGGCAGTTGAGCTTATTGAACTTATTGGCGAAAAAGCAACGGGAATAAGAAGCGTTGGTATTGAAATTACTGACGGACCCGAGCTTATTCCTGATGAAGACAAAAAACCTGTGAATAAAAAATCAATGATGATTTTCGCAATTGTTATCGGCGCAATCATTTTGATTTGCGGAATTTTCGGTATAGTTTACAAGGTGCAGGGTGAAAACGGTTCATTTGCTAAAATGCTTAATAAAATGTTCGGTAATGAAGTTACTACAACAGAAACCACAACCGAAGCGCCTACAACAGAAACTACGACTGAAGAAGAAAAAGTTCAGGCTGAAACAATGAAACTTTCAGACTTTATGATGTCCGATATTATCGCTCTTGAAAAAGCAAAAGCTGAAGCTGAAACCTCTACTACAGAAACAACAACTCTTGCTGAAGGTGAGTCAACAACTGCACCGGTTACCGTTGAGGATGCAGGTGCACCGACGGTTATGAAAATCAACGGTGTTGAGATTGAGGCTAAAGAAGCACTCTGTCGTCTTGTTATGACAGAAATGGGTGAGGGCTATAACGTTGAAGCAGTTAAAGCTCAGGCTGTTGTAATTTATACATACCTTAAATATCGCGATACCAATTTTGAAATTGATGGCATTACAATCAGCGAGACGTTTAACGATGAAATCAAAGGGGCAGTTGACGAGGTGTTCGGTCAATATCTTACCTTTGACGGCGAAGTTGCATTAACACCTTATTTTGCAGTTGCCGCAAGAAAGACAGGTAATGCCGCTGACGTGTTTACAAGTGAATATTCTTATCTTAAAGCAGTTGAGGTCAGCGGAAATCCTGATACGAAGATTGATACTTATAAGATTGAAAGAAAGTATTCTCTCGGCGAAATGAAGGGCTTACTTCTTGAATATAATGCTCAGTTCAAACTTGGCGAGGACCCTAAAACTTGGTTCAGCATTGTTTCTCACGATGCCGCTGTATCATCAAGCATCGGCTACGTAACAAAAGTGAAAATCGGCGAAACAGAAATGACGGGTCTTGATATGAGAACAAAAGTGTTTGGCTCATCAGTTCTCGCTTCACATTGCTTTACGGTTACTTATGATGAAACTGCATCAACGTTTACAATTACAACTTACGGTAACGGTTTGGGCATTGGTATGAGTCAGGCAGGCGCTGACTTTATGGCTGGTAACGGAACGAAATATGATAAAATTCTTTCTACATATTTTAAAGGCACAAAGATTGAAAAGGAGAAAAATATATGAGTAAGATTTTAGTAACAGGTGGCGCAGGTTTTATCGGCTCACACACTTGCGTGGAGCTTCTTAATGCAGGCTATGAGATTGTAATCGTTGACAATCTCTACAATTCAAGTGAAAAATCACTTGACAGAGTAAAGGAATTAACGGGCAAGGATTTTGCTTTTTATCCTTACGATATTCGCGATAAAGAGAATATGAGTAAGATTTTTGAAGAACATAAAATTGATGCTTGTATTCATTTTGCAGGTCTCAAAGCAGTTGGTGAGAGCTGTCGTGAGCCTTTAATGTACTACGACAACAATATCGGCGGTACGTTGGCTCTTTGCGAAGTAATGGCTAAATATAACTGCAAAAAAATCGTGTTCAGTTCATCGGCAACTGTTTACGGAAGCGCAAACGTTTCTCCGCTTAAAGAGGATATGAAAACGGGTGGCACGACAAATCCTTACGGCACGACTAAATATATGATTGAGATTATCCTTGATGATTTCAACAAAGCAGATAAAGATTGGGGCGTGACACTTCTCCGCTACTTCAATCCAATTGGTGCACATAAGAGTGGTAGAATTGGTGAGAATCCAAATGGTATTCCAAACAACCTTATGCCATATATCACTCAGGTTGCTATTGGAAAATTACCATATCTCAATGTGTTCGGTGATGACTACAATACTCCTGACGGTACAGGTGTTCGTGACTATATTCACGTTGTTGACTTGGCTATCGGCCACGTTAAAGCAGTTGAAAAAATTCTCAAAGACGAGCCAAAGGTTAACGTTTATAACCTTGGTACAGGTAACGGTTACAGTGTTCTTGATATTGTCAAGGCATTTGAACAGGCTTCAGGACAGAAGATTGAATATAAAATTGTAGAACGCCGTCCCGGTGACCTTGACGTTTGTTATTCAGACGCATCAAAAGCATTTAATGAACTGGGTTGGAAAGCTGAAAGAGACCTTCTTGAAATGTGTGAGGACTCTTGGCGTTGGCAAAGCGGAAATCCAAACGGCTTTGATGACTGATTTTTAATTAAAATAAAAAGTAAAGGGTGATTAAAGTGAAGAAAAAAGGTTTATTTATTACGTTAGGTGTAATCGCGGTTGTTGTCGTAATACTTATCGGTAGTGTTATTTCAACATATAACGGTCTCATTGATAAAGAGGCTGAGGTTACTAATGCTGATGCGCAAATTCAGGTTCAATTACAACGTCGAGCAGATTTAATTCCTAATCTTGTTAGCACGGTTAAAGGCTATGCAGCTCACGAAACTGAAGTTTATACAGCTCTTGCAGATGCCCGAGCAAAGCTTAATTCTGCTTCAAATACCGATGAATATACCGATGCTATCGAAAGCTATGATTCTGCACTTTCAAGACTTTTGGTTGTGGTCGAGAATTATCCTGAGCTTAAAGCAAATGAAAACTTTGTTTATCTTATGGATGAACTTTCAGGTACGGAAAACAGAATTGGTACTGCACGTAAAGATTATAACGATGCTGCCACTGAATATAATAAAGCAATCAAAAAATTCCCTACGGTAATTTTTGCGGGAATGTTGGGCTTTGACGAGGCAGAATTGTTTGAGGCAAGTGCTGACGCGCAGGATGCTCCTACGGTCAGCTTTGAATAAAAGAAGCAATGAAAATAAACAGAGTTTTAATTATAACTTTAATTTTATCGATTCTTTTATCCGTATCGTCAATGGCTATTGATTTACCCGAGCCTACTGATGAGTTTTTTGTAAATGACTTTGCAGATGTTATTGATGACAACGTTGAAACAGAACTTCAGTCAATTGGTGCAAGTCTTTATAATCAGACAACGGCGCAAGTCGTTGTTGTAACGGTAGATTCTCTTGACGGCTATGACGTCAGCGAATACGCACTCGAATTAGGTCGTGAGTGGGGAGTGGGTAGCGAGGATTCTGATAATGGTGTAGTGCTCTTGATGTCTGTATCTGACCGTCAAGTTACAATTCAGGTGGGTTATGGTCTTGAAGGATGTCTGCCTGATGGCAAAACAGGCAGAATACTTGATACTTATGCCATTCCGTATTTGAGAAATAATGATTTTTCAACAGGATTGGAAGACGCATATAAAGCAATAGTCAATGTTGTCTGTGTTGAATATGGTGTTGAATTGGATAACTTGAATATTGATAATTACAATGATGAGTATTACACCTTTGAAATGTCCGGTGATGAAGTTATTGGAATGGCGATTTTAATTTTTATCGTAGTTTCAATATTTGTTTTAATTGTTTTTAAATTTAATGGTGGAGGCTCAAGCCACGGTGGTGGCACATATTATGGTGGTCACACATATCGTGGAGGTTTTGGTTCTGTAGGTAGCTTTCGTGGCGGCGGCTTCAGTTCAGGCGGTTTCCGCAGTGGCGGAGGAGGATTCTCCGGCGGCGGTTTCCGTGGTGGCGGCGGCTCATTCGGCGGTGGCGGCTCGTCACGTGGATTTTAAGGGGATTTTATGAGAGTATTTGATTTTGACAATACCATTTATGACGGTGAAAGCGGCTTTGATATCTTTCTTTATTATTTAAAGAAGGACCCAAAGGGCGTTGCAAAATTCGTTCCAAAGTTTATGGAAGGTTTTTTGAAATATAAGCGCCATAAAATAACTATTGATGAGGTTAAGACTGAATATTCGTCTTATATTAAAGAATATTTTGCACGAATAGAAAATATCGAACAAGATTTTGAAAATTTTTGGGATATAAATGAAAAAAACATCAAAAATTTTTATCGAAAAATTCAAAAAGAAGATGATATAATTGTTTCTGCGTGCCCTTATTGTCTTTTGAGTGTGATGACAAATCGACTTGGAGTTAAAAACGTTATTTCAAGTGAGCTTGATGCTAAAACAGGCGAAATCGGTGAAATTTGTTATCACGAAAACAAGGTGAAAATGTTCAAAAAAGTTTATGGTGATGCAGAAATTGATGAGTTTTATACTGACTCAGTGAGTGATAAGCCTTTAATGGATATGGCAAAAACCGTTTTTCTTGTTGATGGGGATAAGTTAATCAAAATTAAAAAAGACGGAGTTTACCTCGACGAAAAATTTATTTAACAATTAAATATGAGTAGGTTGGGCAGTTGCGCAGATTTTATCTGTGAGGAAAGTCCGAGCATCACACAGCAGGGTAACGGCTAACGGCCGCCGAGGGTGACCTTAGGGAAAGTGCATAGAAAATTACCGCCGTTTTTAACGGTAAGGGTGGAAAGGCGAGGTAAGAGCTCACCAGCGTTGCAGAGATGTAACGGCTGAGCAAACCCTACCCGATGCAACATCGACTGAAGTTGTCAGCTGGGCAGATACTTCGAAGGATGGCTTGAGGCATATAGCAATATGTGTCCCAGATAGATAATTGCCTTAAACGACAGAACTCGGCTTACAGACCTACTCATTTTTAATAAATTAAAGCCCGAAAGGGCTTTTTTTAACAAAATAAAGTTGACGGAATATAATGCATTGAGGTGTTTTTTATGTTTGATGCATTTATTGGGACCGTTTTTATGTTCTTAACGCTTTTGGGAACAGTTGCAATCTGTTATCTTATTATGTTAAAATTGTTGATACCCGAAATAAAGGGCGAATACTACATAATTTTGCCTTGCAATCAATATACAGAAAACGTCAGGAAAAAGGCTTATGGAACAAGGCTCAGGCTTAATTTGTTGGGAGAGGATTGCTGTGCGAAGGTAGTAGTGCTTGATTCAGGTATAAACGAAAACGAAAAGTCAGATTTGTTAGAAATCTGTAAAGAATGTAATGGGATTTATCTCGTAGAAAAAGATTATTTAAAGGATTATTTTGATGGAAGAATTTGAAACAAAAATCAAATTATCAGGAACAGTTACAGACGTTACGTATTATAACGACGTTAATGGCTATACTGTTTTTTCTGTTGATATCGGTGAAGAGGAACTGACTGTGGTTGGAAATACCGCTGATGTGAAGCTGGGTGACCGTGTTGAAATCATCGGTGACTATACTTATCACTCAATTTACGGCAGACAGTTCAAAGCTGATGTCTGTAATGCCACTTTGCCTGAAACTGTTGACGATTTATATCATTATCTTGCAAGCGGTGTGATTAAAGGTATCCGAGAGTCAACTGCTCTTAAGATAATTGAAAGATTTAAGGAAAAAACCTTTGACATTCTTGAAAAAGAGCCCGAACGCCTTGCCGAAATCAAGGGTATATCCCTTGAAAAAGCAAAGAAAATCGGTAAAGAATATAACCGCCAATGCTCAACCCGTGCTTTGATAATCAAATTATCAAAATATGGCTTAAAAACAAGTGAATGTTTGACAGCCTATGATAAATTAGGCAATAATGCGGTACAACTTATTGAAGAAAATCCCTATTGCCTTTGTGAAGGTGAAAACAGAATATCTTTTGAACGCGCTGAACAAATTGCTCAGATGCTGCCTGAAAAGCCTAAAAGTCAATACAGAATTGAAGCAGGTGTGCTTTATGTGATTACCCATAATTTTTATAACGGTCACACTTGCTTACCCCTTGAAAAGCTGTTTATGCCGTCAGGGGATTTACTTGACGAAAGCCGAGACAGCATTGAAATAGCAATTGATAATCTGGTTGCAACAAAAAGAATTATAATTGAAAATATGAGGGGTAAGGACTTCGTTTTTCTCCCTGAGGCATATAATGCCGAAAAATCTATTTCAAACAGAATGAAGGTTTTGTTAAGATTTCCACCTGAAAATCCTATTGACGTGAACAAATATATTGACAAAATCGAGAAAAAACTCAAGATTGAATACGCCGAAAAACAGAAAGAATCAATCAAAACCGCTGTTAATAAGGGTATTCTTATTCTTACGGGCGGTCCGGGTACGGGTAAAACCACCACTTTGAACGGCATAATCAATATGTTTGAAAAAGACCAATTGGATATTGCGCTTTGCGCACCAACAGGTAGAGCCGCTCAAAGAATGACTGAGGCAACAGGCAGGGTGGCAACGACAATTCATAGACTTTTAGAGGTGGAATGGGGCGAAAATGACAGACCGATTTTCAAACGTAATCTGCGCAACCCTCTCGATTGTCAGGCTGTAATTGTGGATGAAATGTCAATGGTTGATATTTTCTTGTTTTCCCATCTGCTTGATGCGTTGCCCTTTGGGTGCCGTCTTATAATGGTGGGTGACAGTGACCAGCTTCCGTCAGTCAGCGCAGGTAATGTTTTAAAGGACTTGATTGATTGCCGACTTATGCCCGTTGTGGAACTTAAAGAGATTTTCCGTCAGGCAATGGACAGTAATATCGTCCGTAATGCTCATGCCATTGTGAATGGAAATAAAATTGAAACCGATTATAAAGACGGTGACTTTTTCTTTATGCATCGTCACTATCCGTTTGACGCAGTCCGTACCGTGAAAGAACTTTGCACAAAACGACTCCCAAGCGCTTACGGTTATGACCCCGTAACACAAATTCAGGTGCTTTGCCCGTCAAAAAAAGGTGACACGGGTACGGTTAATTTAAATAAAGAGCTGCAGGAAGCATTAAACCCTTCACAGAAAGGCAAGGCAGAATATAATACTGAATACCGTGTTTTCCGCGAAGGTGACAAGGTAATGCAGACTAAGAATAATTACAATATTCATTGGGAATCACAAGATGACGAGGGTGATGGCATATTCAACGGTGATATTGGCTTTATTGAAAAGATTGATATTGCCCACGATGCGATAATTATTGACTTTGCTGGTAAAAGAGCAACCTATTCAAAGGAACAGCTTACTGAAATTGAATTAGCTTATGCGGTCACGATACATAAAAGTCAAGGCAGTGAGTTCGACGTTGTCGTAATGCCTGTAATTTCAATAAACAGCAGACTTTGTTATCGAAATCTTCTTTATACTGCCGTGACCCGAGCAAAAAAACTTATGATTTTGGTTGGTACGACGGGTTGCCTTGACAGTATGATTGAAAACAATAAAACACAGCTTCGATATTCAGCACTCAGACATTTTTTGCTTGACAATTGATTAAATGGGTGTATAATGTAAATAAGCCAAGTAAATAGTGCATGGGTGCTGACGGTAAGTCGGCTGAGATTAGAGTTAAACCACTCTTGACCATTGAACCTGATACGGATAATGCCGTCGTAGGAAAGCTTTTCAGTTCAGCCTTGCGGTATATGCTATGGCTGAATTTTTTATTTGGAGGAACAAAAAATGAAAAACAAGAAAAATTTGTATTGGTTGGTTGAAAGTGCAATTATGATTGCTCTTTCCGCGGTGTTGGAACTCGTTTCAAAGTCAATAATCCCTGAAATGACTTTTGGCGGTCAAATCACGATTGTAAGTATGCTTCCCATAGTTTTAGTGGCGTGGAAGTACGGCGTGGGTAAAGGACTTGTAACGGGCTTTGTCTATTCTTTGGTGCAGATGGTAATGGGAGTCAGTACAATCAGTAAAATGATTTTACCAACATCTGACGAATATCTCGGCAGTTTGCTGAATATCGTGCTGATGTTTGCTTTTGATTACATACTTGCTTATACAGCACTTGGATTTTCATCAATCTATAAAAAAACTGTCAAGAATAACTCTGTGTCACTTGCACTCGGTGCGTTTACGGTTTTGTTGTTCCGTTATATCTGTCACATTGTTTCAGGGTATATCCTTTTTGGTGCGTGGGCAGAATGGTTCTTTACTCAGGAGGGCTTCTATTCTTGGGGACAGACAATAATGAATACGTTCAGCGGTGACGCTTTGTCACTTGTGTATTCAATTATATACAACGGATTTTATATGATTCCCGAAATCATAATTACAACAATTGTGGCTATCGTAATCGGCAAAATTCCACAAATCACAAAAGTAAAAGCATAAAAGAAAATCCCTTGACCGTATCAGTCAAGGGACTTTTTTATGTATCAAAGCGTCTGTCGAAACTTCTGTACTGAATTGCTTCAGTAATGTGTTTAACGTCAATCATTTCTTCATTATCCATATCTGCAATTGTTCTTGCAATTCTTAATACTTTATCATAAGCTCTTGCGGATAATGAAAGTCTGTCAAAGGCTGTTTTTAAAATAAGAACGGCAGCTTCAGTCATAACGCAGTATTTCTTTGTACTTGCCGAGTCCATTTTAGCATTACAAGTAATATTCGTTCCTTTAAAACGTTCTAACTGAATAGCTCTTGCTTTTTCAACACGTTTTTTAATTTCTGCCGAAGTTTCACATTTTCTGTTGCTTGACAAATTCTCAAAATCAACAGGCGGAACTGAAATGTGAATGTCAAGTCGGTCAATCAACGGACCGCTGACTCTGTTTATATATCTTTGTGCCATTCCTTGAGAACAGGTACAAGGGCGGGTAGGGTGTCCAAGATAACCGCAAGGACAAGGATTCATTGCACAAATCATCATAACAGAACAAGGATATTGAAATTTAGCCATAGCTCTTGAAATGCTGATTACACCGTCTTCAATAGGCTGTCTTAAAACCTCAAGCGTGTTTCTTGTGAATTCAGGTAATTCGTCAAGGAATAAAACACCGTTGTGTGCCAAAGATACTTCACCGGGGCGTGGAATTGCGCCACCACCTGAAAGTCCGGCAGGGGAAACGGTGTGATGAGGTGAACGGAATGGTCTTGACCTTAAAAGTGATACACCCGACGGCAACGCACCCGCAATTGAATAAATATTCGTGGTTTCAATAGACTCATCAAAGGTCATATCAGGCAAAATTGACGGCATTCTTTTTGCCAACATACTCTTACCTGACCCAGGAGGACCAACCATAAGCACGTTATGTCCGCCGGCAGCGGCGATTTCAAGTGCTCGTTTTGCTTCTTCCTGACCTTTAACGTCGGAAAAGTCGGGCAAATTATCGGGGTTTCTGTATTCTGTATAATCATCGGGGGATACGGGAGTAATCATTGCAATCCCTTGAAGATGATTTAAAAGCTGAAGTACGGTTTTTACAGGATAAACTTCAATTCCCTGAACAACGGCACCTTCTTTTATGTTTTCAGCAGGGATAAAGATTTTTTGAATACCCTTTTTCTTGGCGCAAAGCACCATTGGAAGAACACCGTTGACCTTTCTCAACGTACCATCAAGGGACAATTCACCAATAAAAGCCATATTTTCATCAATGCCTTTTAGTTGGTCGTTAGCGCAAAGCAAAGATATTAAGATTGGCAGGTCATAAAGCGGACCTTCCTTTTTCATATCAGCAGGTGCAAGATTAACCGTAATTCTGCTTACGGGATATTGAAGATTAGTGTTTTTTATTGCAGAACGGACTCTTTCCTTACTTTCCGAAACAGCCGTATCAGGCAGTCCCACAATGTCAAAACGAGGCATACCGCCTGAAATATCTGCCTCAACCGTCACTATATAAGCCTCCATACCAAAAAGACCGAGACTTGTAACCTTAGCGAACAAAAAAATCACCCCAATTCATTGAATACTATTATACAATAAAGTTGTGGTAATTTTCAATAATTTTCGTCCATATATTTATATATTTACTTTTTATATTTTTTGGAGTACAATATAAATATAATTTAAACGGAGGTTGTTTTTGTGAACGATATTAACAAACTTTATGACCAATGGCTTTTATCTGCAACGGCTGATGCCGATTTAATCCCTGAACTTGAAAGTATTAAAGGGGATGAAGAAGCAATTCTCGACCGTTTTTATAAAAATCTTGAATTTGGTACTGCGGGACTTCGCGGTGTGATTGGCGCAGGTACAAACAGAATGAACGTTTATACAGTCAATCAGGCAACACAGGGACTTGCTGATTATCTCAACGAAAATTTTGAAAACCCATCTGTTGCAATTGCTTATGATTCAAGAATTAAATCTGAAGAATTTGCCAAAAGTGCGGCAGGAGTTTTGGCTGCAAACGGAGTTAAGGTCTATATTTATCCTGAACTTGTGCCAACGCCGATGTTGTCTTTTGCTGTCAGAAGACTTGAATGTTCATCGGGTATTATTATCACAGCAAGTCATAATCCGTCAAAATACAACGGATTTAAATGCTATGACCCTAACGGCTATCAGATGACTGATGAGGCTGCATCAAAAACCTATGATTTCATTCAAAAAACCGATATGTTCACGGGCGTTAAAACAATGGAGTTTGAGGAAGCGCTTGCTGAGGATATGATTGACTTTATTGAGGATTGGCTGATGGATGAGTTCTATCAGAAGGTGCTTGATTGCAGAGTGAATCCTGATGCAACTAAAAAAGCAGGACTTAAAGTTATTTACACACCGCTTAACGGTACAGGTAACAAGCCCGTTAGAAAAATCCTTAAAAAAGCAGGAATTGCCGACGTAACTATCGTTAAAGAGCAGGAAAAACCTGACGGTAATTTCCCAACTTGTCCATATCCTAATCCTGAAATCCGTCAGGCATTTGAATGTGCAATTGAAACGGCAAAGGGAACTGACGCTGACTTGCTTCTTGCTACCGACCCCGACTGTGACCGCGTTGGTATCGCTGTCCGTGACGGTGACGAATACGTTCTTATGACGGGTAACGAGGTTGGCGCAATGTTTGCAGAATACTTGTTATCTTCACTTAAAGAGCAAGGCAAATTGCCTGAAAAACCAATTGTTGTTAAAACAATCGTTACTACTCCGTTGGTTGAAACGATTGCATCGGCTTATGGTGCTGAAACTGCTGACTTGCTTACGGGCTTCAAGTATATTGGTGAGCTTGTAACAAATCTTGAAAAGGTTAATGAAGAAGACAGATTTGTTGTGGGTATGGAAGAGTCTTACGGATATCTTCGCGGTGCTCACGCAAGAGATAAAGACGCTGTCGTGGCATCACTTCTCATTTGTGAAATGGCTTCTTATTATAAACTTCAGGGAATTTCTCTCAAGCAGTTTATGGACAGTATCTATGAAAAATACGGTATGTATCTCAACACCGTTCTCAACTTTGCTTTCGAGGGTGCAGCGGGTATGCAGAAGATGGCAGATATTATGTCATCACTCCGCGAAGATTCACCAAAGGCGATAGGCGAATATAACGTCGTTAAAGTTGCCGACTATAAAACAAGTGTGATGAAATCCGTTGACGGTGCTGAAACCGTAATTGACTTGCCAAAATCAAACGTGCTTTCATATTATCTTGAGGACGGAAGCGAGGTTATTGTTCGCCCTTCAGGTACTGAGCCAAAAATCAAGGCTTATATTACCGCTTGCGGTGCTGTCCGTGAAGAATCAGAGGCAAAAGCAAAAGAATTAGGCGATAGCATTTCAAAGATTTTAGGAGTATAATTTAATGAAAAGAGAAACCTTTATAAAAGCAGTGTCAATTTTTCTGGCTGTGATTATGATTTTAAGTACGGCAACCGTACTGTTTCAGATATTTATGTAATTTTAATGGGGTAGCCGAATGCTGCCCCTTTTTCTTGTCGGTCTATTTATGAATATTATACAAAAATTTCTGTTGACTTTTATTTTTTTTGTGATATAATTTAAAACATATAGGTGTAGTTGTGTTTAGTAACTTATGAGGTGGAAAGTTTGGACGATAATTTACTTGTCTCAAAGGCTAAGGAAGGGGACAGTAATTCTTTAACAACTTTGATTAAACGTTATTCTGATATGGTCTTTCAAAAATCTCTTTCTTTTAAACAGTTAAGCGGAATTGATTACGAAGATTTATATCAGGAGGGAATGATTGGACTTCTTGGTGCGGTTTATTCTTTTGATGACTCAAAGGACGTTTTGTTTTCAACCTTTGCTTCAACTCTTGTTACGAGAAAAATGCTTTCAGCATTGAGAAATGCCAATAATAAAGCAAACATTCCTCTCCATTCATATATATCCATTGACGAAGAAATAAATCTTCGTTCATATTCACCGACTCCTGAGGATTTGTTGCTTTTTAATGAAGAAATTGAAAGAATAAACTCATTTGTTGAAGATAATCTTTCAAAAACTGAAAAGAAAGTTTTCAAGCTTAATATGCTTGGTTTAAGTTATAATGAAATTGCTGAGATTCTTGATTGCAATGAAAAATCAGTTGATAATGCTTTGCAAAGAATACGCAAGAAAATCCGCAGTATCAAATAAAAGCCCTTTGGGTAAAAAAATAAGCGAGGTAGCAAAATGTACGAAGACAAAACACTCATCTGTAAAGATTGTGGAAACGAATTTGTTTTTACAGCAGGTGAACAGGAATTCTATGCAGAGAAAGGATTTGTAAACGAGCCACAAAGATGTAAAGAGTGCCGTGTTGCACGCAAAAACTCAATCCGTGGTGCTAAAGAATATCATACAGCTGTATGTGCTTCTTGCGGTGGCGAAGCAAAAATTCCTTTCGTTCCAAAGGATGACAGACCTGTTTATTGCAGCGAATGCTTTGCAAAAATGAAGGGCGAATAATTAAAACCAAATTTACACGAGGTGCTTTTGCATCTCGTGTTTTTCATTGACTTTACGTAAAATTAATGCTAGGATAAGACAGGGGACGGTTCTCTGTCTTCGGGGAAATCCAACAACTAAAACTTAATATTTCACACTAAAAGCCGATGGGTGTAAAAATCCATCGGCTGTTTTTTCATATTTTTCTTTTTTTTAGACAAAATATCAAGGGAGGAAGAAATATGATTTTTTTAAAAGCATTTTTAGTTGGCGGAGTAATCTGTTTGATTGGTCAGTTGTTGATTGATTTAACAAAACTTACTCCGGCAAGAATACTTGTTGCATTCGTAGTTTTCGGTGTAATTTTGGGTGGCTTGGGACTCTACGAGCCTTTGGTAGAATGGGCAGGGGCAGGAGCAACCGTGCCCCTTACAGGCTTCGGCAATACCTTGGTGCAAGGCACGAAAGATGCCATAAAAGAAAAAGGCGCGTTGGGAATTTTCACAGGTCCGCTTTCTGCCGCTTCGGTAGGAATTACGGTTGCAATGCTCTGCGGACTAATAACGTCCTTCGTAACAAAACCAAAATCAAAGTGAAAAAAATAAGGACTGCAAAAGCAGTCCTTGAAATTTTTTATAATTATGCAACAGTTTCAGAAACGAACGTATCGTCACAGCATGAGCATGAAACGTAATTTTCAGCATCGTGACCGATTACAACTCTTTTACTGTCAACGTATTTTTTGATAATAACATACGCGGCAACGGCAACAGCGGCAATTGCAGCAATAATAGCAATAACTTTCAAAGCCTTTTTCATAAGAATTAACCTCCATTTGAAATCTTTCTTTAATTATACACAACATTCCATAAAATGTCAATGAACAGTTTTTAAATAAAGAAAAATGCCGAAGACTTTCGTCAACGGCAAAGAACTACGCATAAGTCATGTGTTAAGCCTTGTTAAGCTTTGTAACGAGAGCAGACTTTTTACGAGCTGCATTATTCTTATGAAGAAGACCCTTAGCAGCAGCCTGGTCAATTTTCTTAACAGCAACCTTTACAAGCTCTTCTTTATCAGCAGCCTTAGTTTCAATAGCAATATTTGCCTTTTTGATAGCTGTCTTAAGTGCTGAATTAGCTGACTTGTTACGCTGTGCCTTTGTCTTGTTAACGAGAACACGCTTTTTAGCTGATTTGATATTTGGCATAATCGTTACACCTCCTTCGTTTTTACAGATACATATATTATCACGAATTGAATTAAAAATCAAGTTTTTTTTACAAAATGAGTATATTTTTTTATTTAGCTAATAATAAAGTTAAAAAATTGAATTTTTAAAGGTGATTTTATTGCAATACAGGACGGATTTAGCCATAGAAAAAGAAGAGCTTTTATCAGATTCCGATAAAAAAGGTGTATTGGTTAAGAAATGGAATAAAGACGATGCAGATATTACTCTTGTTGAAATTGTTGATGAATCAGGCGAAAAAAGTATTGGTAAACCCAAAGGAAAATACTATACGATTAAAGTGCCTGAGTTTTCTCACGAAACGGAATTGCTTGACGGCAGATTAACTGCAATTACAGAAATAATCAAAGATTTGCTTCCAACGTCAAAAGGACTGATTCTCGTTGCAGGTGTGGGAAATGACAATATTACCCCTGATGCGCTCGGACCGTTGTGCGCGGAACAGATTTTTGTAACTAGACATATAGAAAGTGTTTTAAACGATGATTTTTTAACTCCTGACTTAAGACCTGTTTCGTCTATTTCTACAGGTGTGTTAGGGCAGACGGGGCTTGAAGCGGCTGAATATATCAAAGCAATTGCTGACTCAATAAAACCCGATGCCGTTATTGTGGTTGACGCTTTGGCGTCTAAAGGTATTTCGCATCTCGGAAAGACCGTGCAGTTATCCGATACGGGAATATCACCCGGTTCGGGAGTAGGGAATTATCGCAAAAAAATTGATATAGATTATCTTGGAGTGCCTGTTATTGCAATTGGCGTACCCACGGTTGTAGATGGAAAAAGTATAAACGAAACCCTTGAAGAAACGGAAAATATGATAGTAACCCCCAGCGATATTGATTCTATAATTCAAAGAGCTTCAAAACTTCTTGCGTTGAGTATAAACTGTGCATTACACCGTAACGTTGAGCCGCAATTGCTTTTGTCCTTAATGTAGTTATTTTTAAAATCATTCTTTCATATAATATCAAGAAAAATATGAAAGGGTGATGGCTTGAATAAAAGGACAAACTCAAGAAAACCGATTGAATGTATTTCTTTATTCATAATACCGTTGTTGATTTTTACGTCTCTTATTTATAATGATAATCTTAAAGATTTGTGTGTGGACGTTCTGAATTTCACGTCTTTTCTGATTTTCCCGGAAGAAACCGTAAAATTAAATAACGGTAATAACACTTCAGCAGAAGAAAATACAGCCTCTTTAATAGATTCAGCAACCGATACCGAGATGGTGTCTGCGGCAATAAAACTAAAGTCCGATATACCCGATGACGTAAGACAATTGATTGAAGAAGCAGAAAAAACCTATGCTAATTCGTCCAATGACGGCTTGATTGAGGAAGTCGATTATAGCACTAAAAACGCAACTGCTCAATTTGAAAATATGTATTTCAGAAATTCCACACTTGATAGAGAAATTAACGTTGGAGAATATATAACAAAAAAAATTGAGGCAGACGTGGTTAAAAGTCAGCCTTCAGTCTTGATATATCACACTTATACCTCCGATAGCTATGAATTACTTGACAGAGGATTTTACACCGTTGAAAGAGATATAAGAAGCACAAATAACAAAGAAAACGTCGTAAGAATCGGTGATGAAATCTGCAATTGTTTAGAAAGTCAGGGATACAAAACTATTCATATCACCGATTGCTTTGACACTCAGTATAGTGGTGCGTATGAACGTTCGCGCCAAGTGGTAAGCGAGGTTCTAAAGGCAAATCCGTCAATACAGATTGTACTTGATATTCACCGCGATTCCATTTATTTGAAAGACGGTGTAAGAATAAAAACCGTTACGGAAATTGAGGGGAGTAAAGCGGCGCAAATTTTAATAACAACAGGGTGTGAAAGCGGAAGCGTAAATGATTTTCCGAACTGGGAAAAAAATCTTACCTTTGCTTTGAATTTACAAAAGCAATTAACCAACGACTACTCAACACTTGCAAGACCTTTGACGATAACTTCTAAAAAAATGAATATGGATTTAATCCCTTGCGCGTTATCAGTCGAAATAGGAACCGATGCAAATACTTTAGCAGAAGCAATATATTCATCAAGGTTGTTTGCGGACTCGTTAGCCAAAGTTTTAAAGGAGTGTGAAACTAATGAGTGAACTGTCACAAATTATTAAAAATTTTTTATTGATATCCATTGTTATTTTGTTGATTACCGTGGGGGTTTGCAGTGTGTTTATAATTGAAGAAAACACAGGCGCTATGCTGTTTGGATAAAAAATTATTGCATTGACTTCAATAAATGTGTATAATCTAATATATAAAATATAAGCAAAGGAACAATGGATTATGAATTTTACTGAAGTTGGAAATAATGGGCTTGTTGAGGGCTATGCAGTCGTTAAACAGTGTGAAATTAAAACTGCAAAAAACGGCAATTCTTATCTTGATTTGGTTTTGTCGGATAAAGACGGTGAAATCTTTGCAAAACTGTGGGATTTTAATGAATATACTCACGGAAAATATGAAAATGATATGTTCGTTAAGGTGAGAGGCACAATCTCTAAATATAACGGAAACGACCAGTTCAGAATTGAAAGAATCCGTCCCGTTGTTGAAAGCGATGGAGTGAACGTTGCTGATTATGTGAAATCAGCTGATTATACGGGCGAAGAAATGCTGGAAGTTCTTTTGAAAACGGTTAAAAATTTTAAGGATGAAGATTTGAAAAAGGTTGTTATTTATCTTCTTGAGAATAACAGAGAGAAACTTGTCTATTTTCCTGCCGCATTTCGTCTTCATCACGCAATCCGTTGTGGACTTTTAATGCATACTGCTTCAATTGTAAAACTTTGTGAAAGCGTTTGTAAGGTTTATCCTTTCGTTAATCGCGAATTGCTGATTTCGGGCGCAATTCTTCACGATATTGCAAAAACGGTTGAATTTGACGTGAGAGAAACAGGAATTGCGTCAGGCTATACAGTAGAAGGCAATCTTTTGGGGCATCTTGTAATGGGCGCAATGATGGTAAAAGAAGCAGCGCAAAAAGTTGGTATAGATAGTGAAAAATCAATGCTTTTACAACACATGATTTTATCTCATCACGGCGAGCCGGAGTTTGGCGCAGCAGTAAGACCTTTATTCCTTGAAGCAGAATTACTCTCACAGCTCGACTTGATGGATGCTAGAGTTTATGAAATTATGGATGCAGTCAGCGGTATCGAAAAAGGCGAGTTTACCAATCGTCTTTGGGCATTGGAAGACAGAAAATTTTATAAATACAACGACGAAAAATTAAAAGTTGATATTTTATAATAAAGGAAGTAATTGGAATGCAAAAACGAATATCTGTAGTGTTATCATTTATACTAACTTTGATATTGTTTCTGTCGATTCTTTGCATCGTAACCAGTGCAAATGACAGCGATTTTTATAATCTTGAGATATTCGAAAGTTGTAATGAAACAAATTATACTTTAACATTGTCAGGAAAAATTAGTGCAGATACATACACTTTCAGATATGAAGACGCTGAAGGTGTTTTGCCAGATTTTGATATTATTTGTGAATTTGAGGTTTTAGAAGATACTGATGAAATCTCATATAATGGCTTAATTTTGCAAAATTGTGCGCCAGAAAGTGCAGAATATGTTGGCGTTTATAACAGTGAAGGCGTGAGGGTTGCTTTTTCGGATGTTGATAATTTATCCTCAAATATTGTTGGTGATAAATTATATTCTTTTGCGGCAATTTCTGATACTCATATTGGTGCAAAAACTGCCGATAGTGATTTAATAAATGCTTTAACATATTTTGAAAATGACGTTGTTATTAAGTTTACCACTATTTGTGGAGACTTGTCTCTTGCAGGCACAGAAACTAATCTTGACCTTTATAAGTCAATTGTCGATACATATACAACAAAACCAGTTTTTGCTATTTCAGGTAATCACGAAACAAATGCAAGTTTTGCACCATTGGCGATGGATAGCCTTCAGGCATATACAGAGCAGGATTTGTATTATTCCTTCACATATAATAATGATGTTTATATAATGATGGGAATGTATAGCTCTTATGATAATGCTGAATTTGCGCAAGGTGAGCTCCAATGGCTATATGAAACTCTTGAAGCAAATCTTAACAAAAGATGCTTCTTGTTTATGCATCTTTTTCCAAGAGATGGAAGTGGAGATGCTGTTGATTTAGACCTGGAAGGTGATATGTTAAATAATACGCAAGGACAGGTTTTTTATAGTTTGTTGTCCCATTATAGCAATGTGATTTATATGCATGGGCATAGTCATCAAAAGTTTGAAATTCAGGAAGTTAATTCAATGAATACTTATGACAACGTTTTTGGTTGTCATAGTATTCATATTCCATCATTAGCTTACCCAAAGTATATATCTAACTCAAAATTAGTTTCAGATTACAGTGCAAGTGAAGGTTATATTGTAGATGTTTATGAAGATCGCATAGTTCTTCGAGGAAGAGATTTTGTTTTAGGTAAATATTTGCCGATAGCACAGTATTCTTTGGACACTACTGTTCAAGAAATTGAAGAAAATACATATTATGATAGCACAGGAATAATATATAATTGCAATTCAAATGTTTTAAAGGATGGACAATCTTGGTATAGCAGTAGTTTTGACAAAAATGATATTACAAAAATTTCTTTTGTGAATAACTATATAAGTACTGATTATGATGAGTGCTGGGATGCTACAATATCAAATAGTGGTCAGGTAATGGTATATAGGAATGGTAGCGAACTTGTAATCGTTGGAAATAAAAATGGAATTTTAGCCAATAAAGATTCAAGCCAGTTCTTTTGTGACTTTAAAAATCTTGAATCGATTGTTGGTCTTGAAAATCTAAATACATCTAATATTACAACTATCGATAGTATGTTTAAAAATTGCTATGCATTGAAGAATGTAAATTTATCTGCATTAAATAACATATCTTTTGAGCAACTTAATTATGTTTTTTCTGGATGCAAATCCTTAGAATATATCGATATCAGCGATTGGGATTTATCCAATGTAAAAAAATACAACGGTATGTTTTTGGACTGCTTATCTTTGAAAAATGTTGTATTAAGTGATAATTCATCATTGAAACATGAAAGTGTTTATTGTTCTAATATGTTTAAAAACTGTCACAGTTTAACGAGTTTTGATTTTTCTGTTTTTGATGGTAAAAACGTATATCTCGGCTCAATGTTTGCTGGATGCAAATCTCTATTATCTATTGATTTAAATAACATCACACCTTTATCTACAGCATATACATTTTTAAATTGTACTAATCTAGAAGCAGTCTTTATTACAAAAACCTTTACAACAATTGATAAATACTTTTTAGGAAATTGTCCCTCAATCAGATATGTGTTCTTTTCAGGAACAATAGAAGAATGGTCTACAGTAACTATTGATGATAGTAATGCAGTAATAACTAATTTAATAGTTCATTGCAATTCGGTTGGATGCACATATGGAGAGAGCATTATCGACCTTGAACCAACATGTACAGAAGACGGTTCAAAGCATATAGAATGTACAGTTTGTGGTGAGACTCTGGAAACCATAACTATTGAAAAGTTAGGTCATGTATCAAGCGATTGGATAACTGACCTTGAACCAACATGTACAGAAGACGGCTCAAAGCACATAGAATGTACAGTTTGCGGTGAGACCCTGGAAACTATAACTATTGAAAAATTAGGTCATATATCAAGCGATTGGATAACTGACCTTGAACCAACATGTACAGAAGACGGTTCAAAGCATATAGAATGTACAGTTTGTGGTGAAACTCTCGAAACTGAAATTGTTGAAAGACTTGGTCACGACTATTCAAACGAATACACTATTGATGTTGAACCCACTTGCTATACTGATGGTAGTAAATCAAGACATTGTACTCGTTGTGATTCAAAAACTGATATCACCGAAGTGTTAGCTACAAATCATATTGATAAGTGCTATTGCTATGAGTATGAAGTTGTTTCAGAAACTGATAAAACAATTAAGATTACTAAATATTTGGGCAAAGAAGCAAAAGTTGAAATACCTGCAATTATAGATGGTTATACAGTTGTAGCTATTGGAAAATCTGCTTTTGCCGAAAATTCAACAATAATTAGTGTTGAAATTCCTGATACTGTAAAAACGATTTGTAAGAATGCATTCTTTTTATGCTATAATCTTGCAAAGGTTGTATTGCCAGAAGGTTTGACAACAATAGAGTATAGTGCATTTAGTTACTGTACAGGACTAATAAATATAAAAATACCAGATAGTGTAACTGGAATTGGTGAGTCTGCATTTTCTTATTGTTCTTCACTTGAAACAATAAATATTCCAAGTGAGATTACCTATATCAGAAAAAACACTTTCCGTTCTTGTGTTGAATTGACTCGTATAATTGTTCCTGACAAAGTGGAAATTATCGATGAATATGCATTTGGCTATTGTAGTTCATTGATAGATATATGGTTGCCTACTAGCATAGATGTGCTTTGTGAAAATGCATTTTCATATAGTAATGCTTTTTCTACTGTGTATTATGCTGGCACTGAAACAGAATGGAATAACATAACAATTGGTAAAAATCAACTTAATCATAGTGTGCAAATTCATTATAATGTTTCTGTTGAAGGAATAGATTCTCACTGGCAAGAATATTCAATTGATGCAACTTGTACAGTTGATGGTGAGTATGGCTATGAGTGTCCTTGTGGATATAAAGAAAGTACGGGTATTCCTGCACTTGAACACGAGTTTAACGAAGAATTTACAATCGACAAAGAACCAACTTATGATGAAACAGGTTCAAAATCACGACATTGTTCAAGATGTGATGAAGTGACCGATGTTACAGAAATTCCAATGCTTGAAGCTCTCAAAAACGGCTGGATAAACGAAAACAGCAAATGGGCATATTATGAAAACGGTGACAAAGTTATAAATAGATGGATTAAAGACAGTGTAGGCTGGTGCTACGTAGGTGCTGATAGTTACTGTGTAACAAATTGTTGGAAAGCTGACTCACATGGCTGGTGTTACCTTGATGCTAACGGCAGAATGGTAACTAACATGTGGGTTAAAGACAGCGTCGGTTGGTGCTATGTAGGTGCCGACGGCTACTGTGTAACAAACAAGTGGATGAAGGACAGCAAAGGCTGGGTTTATCTTGATGCTAACGGTAGAATGGCAACTAACCAATGGATTAAAGATACAGTAGGTTGGTGTTATGTTGGTGCTGACGGCTATTGTCTCACAAATGCTTGGGCAAAGGATAGTGTAGGCTGGTGTTACCTTGATGCAAACGGCAGAATGGTATATAGCAAATGGATACAATATAATAACCAATGGTATTACCTTGACGAAAACGGCTATATGGTAACGGGTACTAAAGTTATTAACGGCAAAACATATAAATTCAACTCAAGCGGTGTTTGGCTTGGATAAAAAATTAAAGGGTAGAGAATTTAATCTCTACCCTTAATTTTTTTGTTTTATTGAATTAAAGTGAATTTACAATATCTCTTGTATCTCTTGCGATAACAAGTTCCTCGTTTGTAGGAAGAACATAAACTTTAACTTTTGAGTTTGCTGTTGAAAGTTCTCCTTCAGCACCTCTGATAAGTGTCTTACCGAATTCTTCATCAATTTCAATTCCAAGGAATGTAAGTTCTTTACAAACCTTTGCACGAATATCATCAGCATTTTCACCGATACCGCCTGTAAATACGATAGCGTCAATACCATCCATTGCAGCAGTATAAGCACCGATGTATCTCTTAATCTGATATGCGAGAATATTTCTTGCAAGTGCACAGCGTTCGCCAAGACCTTTTTCATTTGATGCGGCTTCTGCCTTAACATCACGGTCATCAGAACCAACACCTGAAATGCCAAGAATACCTGATTTTTTGTTAAGAAGTGTATCCATTTCCTTAACTGAAAGGTTTTCTTTTTCCATAATGAAGAGAATTGCTGATGGGTCAACAGCACCGCAACGAGTACCCATAATAAGACCATCAAGTGGAGTAAGTCCCATTGTTGTGTCTATTACTTCACCGCCCTTAACAGCTGTGATTGATGAGCCGTTACCAAGGTGACAAGTAACAATTTTAAGGTCTTTGATATCTTTGCCCATAACTTCTGCACATCTTGCACTTACAAAGCGGTGTGATGTACCGTGGAAACCATACTTACGAATCTGATATTTTTCATAGAATTCATAAGGAACAGGGAATGTATATGCTTCAGCAGGCATTGTGCTGTGGAAGGCATTATCAAAAACAGCAACCTGTGGAACATCTTTGCCGAAAAGTTCAATACTTGCATTGATACCCTGAATGTGAGCAGGGTTGTGAAGTGGAGCTAAAGCACACAATTCTTCAATACCCTTAATAACTTCATCAGTAACGAGCATACTCTTGTTGAAAAGAGAACCGCCCTGAACGACACGGTGACCAACGGCAGTAATTTCGCTGATGTCGTCAATTACCTTGTAATCACCCTCAGTAAGAACCCTTTTAACTTCTGCAAAAGCAGCAGTATGATTCTTCATTGGTACTTCATATTCAACTTTTTGTCCGTCAGGAGTTTTGAAACTGATACAAGCGTTATCAGAACCAACTCTTTCACAAATACCTTTTGCGATAACTTCTTCATTCGTCATATCAATAAGCTGATATTTGAGTGATGAGCTACCTGCGTTAATAACAAGAATTTTCATTATTCTTTTCCTCCGTTTTTTACTTTTTTCTTGAAGTAAAATCAAATCTATATTATTATATACTTGTATTTGTTTAATTTCAAGTGATTTTCTTCAATTAGTGAGGTTAATTTATGTCAGTTATAGGTATTATTTGCGAATTCAATCCTTTTCATAACGGTCACAAGTATTTAATTGACTCTGTGAAAAAAGACGGCGACACCGTTGTGTGTGTAATGAGCGGCAACTTCGTTCAACGCGGTGAACCTGCTGTTATTCCGAAAGAAGTACGAACTGAAGCGGCACTTTTGAACGGCGCGGATATTGTTCTTGAATTGCCTTTCGTTTATGCAACCGCTTCTGCAGAATTGTTTGCTCAAAGTGCGGTGAAAATGCTCAATGATTTCGGTTGTGATAAAATTGCCTTCGGTACGGAAAATGCAGATGAAACTCTGCTCGAAAATGCAGTGGACGTTCTTCTGTCCGACAATTTTCAAAAAGAAGTTTTGAATGAATTGCAAAATGGAGTAAGTTATCCAACTGCAAGACAGACGGTTTTTAATAAATATAACAGTGAAACAGATATTTCAACTCCGAACAATATTCTTGCAATTGAATATATAAAAGCAATAAGAAACTTAAACTCCGATATGGCGCCGATTGTGATTAAACGAAAGGGCGCAGGGTATAATGAGAATACTGCAATTGAAAACTTTGCTTCAGCAACTCATATCCGCAATCTCATAAATGATAATGAAAATTACGGTGACTATATCCCTGAAAATCTAATTGAATTGTATAGTGACACAATCAATAACGGAATGATAGTATCAAAAGAGAAATATAATATTGCCGCTTTGAGTGTTTTAAGGAATTCCTTAAATGGTAATTTAAGTAATATTGCCAACGTTTCTGAAGGATTAGAAAACAGAATTGCTGAAGCAATAAAATCCAACGTTGAATTAAATGACGTTTATGATAATGCAAAAACAAAGAGATATACCCATTCAAGAATAAGAAGAGCGGTTCTGTCAATGATTATGGGGATAAACGCAGACGACTTAAAAATTCAGGTGCCATATTGCAGGCTTTTAGGCTTTAACAGTAAATGTGGGACCGTAATGGGTGAACTTGTTAAAAACGCAAAAATGCCGTTTGTCGCATCATATTCAGACGTTGTCCGTTTATCAAACGACGAAGCAAACAGAATTTTTGAAATTGAAAATAAGTCAACAGATTTTTACAATCTAATATTGCAAAATTCACTTAATTGTTCAACAGAAATGAAATTTATGCCGATAAAATTGTAATTTGCAGGAAATCTTGCAAAATTACTTGCTTTTTTCTTGCAAAAAAGGTATATTTGTTTGAGTATGAATATTTATTATTCGAGGTGAATTGCTTTGAAAAGTTTTATATTATCCAAGGTTGATTTATCAAATAAAAAACTTTCTAAAAGTCACAAAAAAATAGTTGAATATATAACAGAGAATTTTGATAAAGCTGCATTTATGACGGCTTCAAAACTTGGTGAAAAAGTAGGAATAAGTGAATCAACCGTTGTTCGTTTTGCAACTGAAATGGGCTTTAAAGGCTATCCTGAATTGCAAAAAGAGCTTCAACAGATGATAAAATCTAAACTTACGGCAGTTCAACGAATGGAAGTTTCAAGTACGCTTATCGGTGAGCAAGATGCAATAAAGAAGGTTTTAAACGGCGATATTGAGCTTATCAGAAAAACTTTGGAAAACGTATCGACTGACGAATTTGCGAAATCGGTTGATATTATAAATAAAGCACGAAAAATTTATATACTCGGTGTCAGAAGCTCTGCTGCTCTTGCAAGTTTTCTGTATTTTTATCTTAATCAGGTTTTTGAAAACGTTGTGCTGATAGATACAACAAGCGGAAGTGAAATGTTTGAACAGATGTTCAGAATCAGTGAAAATGACGTTTGTGTTGCCATTAGCTTCCCGCGTTATTCAAAACAAACCATCAATGCTTTAAGATTTATAAGTGACCGTGGCACGAAAATAATTGCAATTACTGATTCTGTGGATTCTCCTATTGCAGAATATGCAGACAGACTTTTGGTTGCAAAAAGTGATATGGTTTCAGTCGTTGACTCGCTGGTAGCTCCGCTGAGCCTTATAAATGCATTGATTGTTGCCGTTACGTTCAGCAAACGTGAAGAAGTATATAACAATTTTAATAAACTTGAAAGTATCTGGGACGAATATCAGGTTTATGACAAATCAGACGAGGCAAATAATGAGTAGAAAAGTTATAGTAATCGGCGCGGGTGCTTCAGGTACGATTGCCTCAGGCATTGCCGCACAAAACGGAGCAGACGTTCTGCTTTTAGAGCGCAACGAAAAAATTGCGCGAAAAGTTATGATTACGGGTAAAGGCAGATGTAACGTAACGAATAACGTCAGTGATGTGCAGGAGTTCATTCAGAACGTTCCAGGTAACGGAAGATTTTTATACAGCGCCTTCTCAAGTTTCAGTTCTCAGGACACTATGGACTTCTTTGAAAGCTACGGTGTACCGCTGAAGGTTGAAAGAGGCAACAGAGTGTTTCCCGTAAGTGATAAAGCCGTTGACGTTGTTGACGCTTTAAATAAATTTATTTCACAGAATAACGTGAAAAGAAAAACAGAACGTGCAGTATCATTGTTGATTGACAATAACGAAATTAAAGGTGTTGTAACAGACCTTGGTAATGAATATTACGCAGATGCCGTTATAATTGCGACGGGTGGCTTGTCTTATCCCAAAACAGGCTCAAGCGGTGACGGTTACGCTTTGGCTAAATCGGCAGGTCATACTGTTACTGAATTGAGACCGTCATTGTCGGCGCTTGTGTGTCGCGAAGGTATTTGCAGTGAGTGTATGGGATTATCACTTAAAAACGTTGCAATAAAGATTTTTGATACACAGAAGAAAAAAGAAATTTATGACGATTTCGGTGAAATGCTGTTTACACATTTTGGCGTTTCAGGACCAATGATTTTGTCAGCAAGCGCTCATCTTCGCAATATGGAAAAAGAGAGATATGAAATATTACTCGATTTGAAACCTGCATTGACTCACGAAAAATTAGATGCACGAATTCTGCGTGATTTTTCAGAGAACAGCAATAAATCAATTTCAAACGTTTTGGCATCGCTTTTACCAAAATCAATGATAATGCCGATTCTTAAAATGGCACAGATTAAGCCGTCTGAAAAAGCAAATCAGATTACGAAGGAAATGCGGAAAAAACTTGTTGATACGGTAAAAGCTGTAAAATTAACCGTTATGGATTTTAACGATATTTCCGAAGCAATTGTTACTTCGGGCGGCGTGAAAACAAGTGAAATCAACCCGAAAACTATGGAAAGCAAACTCTGCAAGGGATTGTTTTTCGCAGGTGAGGTAATTGACTGTGACGGATATACGGGTGGATTTAATCTTCAAATAGCATTTTCAACCGGTTATTTAGCCGGTCAAAATTCAGCAATTTAATAAAATGTTTACACAATAATAATTATTTTAAGGGAGAAATATGTTATGATTAATGTTGCAATTGACGGACCTGCCGGTGCAGGAAAAAGTACCGTTGCTCGTGCAGCGGCACAAAAATTAGGCTATATTTACGTTGATACTGGTGCGCTTTACAGAGCAATTGGCGTGTATTGCCTTAGAAATTCAATAGTTACGACTGACGCTGATGCAGTAGGCGCAATCCTTGCTGACGTGACGGTTGAACTTAAATTCATCGATGGCGTGCAACACGTGTTTTTGAACGGCGATGACGTTTCAGTTGAAATCAGACTTCCTGAGGCTTCAATGGCAGCGTCAAACGTTTCAGCAATTCCTGCCGTACGTGCATTTTTGTTTGATTTACAGAGAAATATTGCCGCAAGCAACAACTGCCTTATGGACGGAAGAGATATCGGTACGGTAGTTCTTCCTGATGCACAAGTTAAAATCTTCTTGACTGCTGACCCTGAAGAAAGAGCGATGAGAAGATTTAAGGAGCTTCAGGAAAAAGGCAGTAACGTTACTTTTGAAGAAGTGCTTGAAGATTTAAAGGTGAGAGATTATAACGACTCACATCGTGAAATCGCACCGTTAAAACCCGCTGAAGATTCCGTAATCGTTAACACAACGGGAATGACTCTTGAAGAATCAATTGATACGATTGTAAGAACAGTTGAGGAGAAAATATAAATGTCCGTAACCCCAAAATTTGATTACACAAAATTTAATAAATATAAAATGATGGATGTAATCAGACCCGTTGGCAATCTGTTTTGCAAGACCTATTATAAAGTTGAATTTGAAGGACTTGAAAATATTGACCGTCAGGGTGGATTTATTATTGCACCGAATCACGTTACAGAATTTGACCCATTGTTTATTGCGATGGCTTCTAAGCGATTGTTTTACTATATTGCAAAATATGAACTTTTTGAAAACGCTTTGCTTAATAAAGCCATCACTCACCTTAACGGATTTCCGATTGTGAGGGGAAAAGGCGATATGGTTGCAATCAACTATGCCGTTGAGCTTGTAAAACGCGGCGAAGTTCTTTGCATTTTCCCCGAGGGCACTCGTTCTGAAGACGGTACACCTCAAAAAGCAAAATCAGGTGTCGGCTTTATTGCGCGAAAAACGGGTGCTGATATAATTCCTACTGCGATTTATATGGAAGACAGACATAAAAAAGGCTCAAAGGTTATTATAAAGTTTGGAAAAGCCATTGAATATAAAGATATGGGCTTTACAGATGGCGGAAAAACAAAAGAAAACAAAGCAGTTGCAAGCAGGGTAATGGATGAAATAACTGCTCTTTGGGAGGAATGTAGGTGCAGATAACTCTTGCTAAAACAGCAGGATTTTGCTTTGGTGTAAATCGTGCTGTAAATATGCTTTATGACTTGGTGGAAAGCGGTGTGGATGTTTGCACCTTTGGTCCGATTATTCATAATCCGCAGGTTATTTCCGATTTAGAATCAAAGGGTGTCAATATTCTTGAAAATATTACCGATGCTGTGAATAATAAAAAAGTTGTTATCAGAACACACGGCGTTGAGAGAAGCATTCTTGAATACTGCGAAAATAATTCTCTTGATTATATCGACGCTACTTGTCCGTTTGTCAAAAAGATTCATAAAATCGTGCGTGAAAATTCAAAAGAGGATTTGCCCGTGCTGATTGCAGGGGATAAAAAGCACCCTGAAGTAGTTGGTATAAAAAGCTATTGTGCAGGGGATTGCTTTGTGTTTAATTCCTGCGATGAGCTTGATGAAATATTAAAAAATAACAAATTTGACCCGCAAAAACCGTTTCTTGTGGTGTCACAGACAACTTTTAGCACAAAAGAATGGAAAAAATGTGTAAAAAAAATAAATTTACACTATACAAATGCCATTATTTTTGATACAATATGTAATGCGACCGAAGAAAGACAGGCAGAAGCACTGTTATTATCCAAGAAAAATGATGCTATGATAATAATCGGTGGTCGAACAAGCTCAAATACTGCAAAACTTAAAGCTGTGTGTGAGCAAAACTGCCCGACTTATTTGATTGAAACGGCAAAAGAGCTTTTGGACATAGCCTTTTGTGATGTTCAGTCAATAGGCGTTACTGCCGGTGCTTCAACACCTGACAGTATTATTAAGGAGGTAATAAAAACTATGTCCGAGATTTTTGAAAACGCAAACACAACTAATATGGAGGAGACCGCAGGCTTTGAGCAGATGCTTGAAGAATCACTCAACAGTATGAGTTCTGACCAGAACGTTATCGGTACTGTTGTTGGATTTACAGCAACCGAAATTCAGGTTGAAATTGCAGGCAGAAAGCACACAGGCTATGTTTCTTTTGATGAATATAGTGACGACCCATCAGCTGACCCAAAAGCAGAGCTTAAAATCGGCGACGAAATCAAGCTTCGCATTATGAAGACAAATGATGTTGAAGGTACAATCAAACTTTCAAAGCGTCTTTATGACCGCGGTGCAATCTGGGAAAACATTGAAGCTGACGACACAATTCACACTGGTTTAGTTACAGGTATCGTTGGTGACAACAAGGGTGTATTCGTTCAGAGCGGCGCAATTAAAGTGTTCGTTCCTGCTTCCCTTGCAAAGATGAGAAGAAGCGATTCTCTTGAAGACCTTCTCAAGACAGAAGTTGAGTACAAGATTATTGAAGTTAACAAGCAGAGAAGAAAGGTTGTTGGCTCAATCCGTGAAGTTGCAGCAGCAAAGAAACAGGAAGTTGTTGATGCATTCTGGGCGAATATTGCAGAAGGCAACGTTTATACAGGTACAGTCAGAAGCCTTACAAACTACGGCGCATTCGTTGACCTTGGCGGCGTTGACGGTATGGTACATATCTCTGAACTTTCATGGCAGAGAATCAAGCACCCGTCAGAAGTTGTTAAAGTTGGCGACACAGTTGAAGTTTACGTAAAGGAACTTGACAGAGAAAACAAGAAGATTTCTCTTGGCTATAAGAAAGTAGAAGACAATCCATGGGAAATCCTTAAACGTGATTACCCTGTTGACAGTGAAGTTGACGTAAAGATTGTAAGTCTCACCTCATTCGGTGCATTTGCACAGATTATCCCTGGTGTTGACGGTCTCGTTCACATTTCTCAGATTGCTCACAAGCATATCGGTACACCTTCAGAGGTTCTCAAGGTTGGCGACGTTGTTAAGGCTAAGATTATGGAAATCGATTTCGATAAGAAGAGAGTTAGTCTTTCAATCAAAGCTCTTATCGACCCACCTGTAGTTGAAGAAGTTGTTGAAGAAGTTGTTGAAGAAGTTGCTGAAGAAGTAACTGAAGCACCTGCAACAGAAGAAGTTGCTACAGAAGAATAATTAAATCGGCATTAAGGCCGTAAAGTAATGAATCAGGTCAGATGATGCTAAACACCGTCTGACCTGTTTTTTATACGAGGTAATAAGTTATGAAAAAAGGATTGGCTGTTTTATCGGGAATTGCTGCCGCAGGTACTGCCGTTGGCAGCGGTTTGTTATACTTGAAGAAAAAGAAAATTTGTCCTGTTTGTGAAGTTAAAAAGGCAATGGCAAAAACTAAAATTCATTATACGAAGGATGAAATGTACAATAACGGCGCAGGACTTACTCCGCCAATGGGGTGGTCAAGCTGGAATCTTTTCAGACACAGAATTGACGAAAACGTTTTCGTTTCTATTGCAAAGGCAATGAAAGAAAGCGGACTTCGTGACGCAGGATACGTTTACGTTAATATTGATGACTGTTGGCAATCCTCAATGCGTGATGATAAAGGACGAATGCAGGGCGACTTGACCACGTTTCCGCACGGAATAAAATGGCTTGTCGATGAGGTCAATAAACTTGGATTAAAACTCGGCATTTATTCTTCAAACGGTACGCTGACTTGTGAGGATTTACCGGCATCTCTCTATAACGAGAGAATTGATGCTGAAACCTTTGCTGAGTGGGGAATTGAATATTTTAAATACGACTATTGCCACCACGTTTTAATTCCGACGGATGCCCCTTATATTGATAGCATAACAATCGGTGGAAAATCACTTGAAAAAGAGCTTGAATTTTCTGCAAAAGATGCAATTCTTTCAGGTGATGCTAAAATCGTCTATGAAAATGATGGTAAATCTTACGTTAAAGGTCTTTGCAGCGGTTTAGGTGCAATTAAATTCGACAATATTGTTGTGTCCGAAGACGGTGAGTACGTATTAACACTTGTTATGCGCAAGAATACCTGCAAGGGACAATTTTGCATAATCACTGTAAACGACAGTGATGAATATGACTTTTTGATTTCAGAGCAGAAAGCGTTTTCACGTGAAGGCAGACGTCAGATTGTTGTTAATCTTAAAGCAGGAGTTAACGTAATCTCAATTACCAATCCAATTGGTTCTCCAATGGACAGCGCCGCAAGACAGTATGAAAAAATGGGATATGAACTTGCTCGTGCAACTAAAAAGTATGCTGAAGAAAACAATTGTGAAGAAAAGAAAATTCTTTATTCAATTTGTGAATGGGGATGGAATCAGCCTTGGAAATGGGGCGGAAAGGCTGGTAATATTTGGAGAACCACACCTGATATTCAGCCAAATTGGGTTTCAGTCGTAGGTATTTATGAAGTGAATGTCAGACTTGATAAATATGCAAGACCGGGTGCTTTCAACGACCCTGATATGCTTGAGGTCGGCAACGGTAATCTTACGTACGATGAAAACAAATCTCATTTTACTCTTTGGTCTATGATGGCGGCTCCGCTTATTTTAGGTAACGATGTAAGAGCCTTTATTAAAGAAGACGGAACCGTTGATAAAGATAATAAGGTTTTGCAGATTTTGACAAATAAGGATGTTATTGCAATTGACCAGGATAAACTTGGAATTCAATGTAAAAGAATAAAAACCAATCTTTTACATGATGTTCTCGTCAAGCCCCTTGTGAATAACGAGGTTGCCGTTTGCTTCTTTAATAAAGGGAATTCTAATGCTTATATGACTTGTGATATGGCTGACGTGCACAACGTAATTGACGTTACGTTGCCTGAAGCGAATTCATACAAATGTGTTGAACTTTGGGATAAAACAGAGGAAATTATTACCGATAAGCTCAATACAACAGTAGTGCCTCACGGTGTAAAAGTTTTCAGAATTTCTGCAATTCAGCAAGAGGACTGATATTATCAAACAAATAAAATGCGATAATTGATAAAACATACCAACAAGCAGAAAACGGCAAGGAAATCTGTCCAAATAAATTGTAGGGAAGATTACTATAATCCCAAACAGCAAGAGAGAAAATTCTGTTTACGATTATTCCAACCGATAATTCCAACAGAGTTATGATAACCATTCCCAACAAGGCTTTGAGAAATATGGAAGTGTTTGGAAATGAGCTGTGGATTAAATATAGGGACAGAAAAGCCGAACCGCCTGTGAGTAACATTGACCAGTGGGTGTAACCGCGAAAGGCTACTTCAATGGCACCGTAACCGATTCCACCCACTAGAAATATAATTAAATAAACAATCGAGTTTTTCAAAAAAATCACCTGGATACATTATCCCCAATTTAGTGGTAAATAATTATAAATGAGCGATTTTATGAATAGAACTTTTTGTCAGACAAGGTGAAACAAATGACTGATTTTGAACAAAAAAAATTAAGAGCCGAACAGCTCCGCAAAGAGCTTAATCATCATATCTACCGTTATTACGTGGAAAACGAAAACGATATTGAGGACTATGAGTACGATATGCTTATGCGTGAGCTTGACTCAATTGAAAAAGAATATCCCGAACTTTTAGCACCCGACTCACCGACTCACCGAGTAGGCGGTCAGGCTGACGGACTTTTTGAAACGGTAGTTCATACCGTAAAAATGGAAAGTTTGCAGGATGCTTTTTCGCACGATGAAGTCCGTGATTTCAATAAACGCGTTAAAGACGTATTTTCAAATGCAGAATATGTTGTTGAACCAAAAATTGATGGACTTTCTGTTTCTCTTGAATACACAAACGGCGTGTTTACACGTGGCTCAACCCGTGGTGACGGTGTTCAAGGTGAAGATATAACTGCAAATCTTCGTACGATAAAAACAATCCCGTTACGACTTAAAAAGGATATTCCTTTTATTGAGGTGCGTGGCGAAGTATATATGCCTCGTGAAGTCTTTTTGAGGATTGTTGAAAAGCAAGAACTTAACGGTGAAAAGCCATTCAAAAACCCAAGAAATGCCGCCGCAGGCAGTATAAGACAAAAAAATCCTAAAATCACCGCTGAACGCAATCTTGATATTTACGTTTTCAATATTCAGCAGGTTCAGGGAGCAGACATTTCAGGACATTATGAGTCACTTGAATTTTTAAAGGAATTAGGATTTAAAACAATTCCTTTCTTCAATAAATTCAACAATATCGATGATACGTTAAAGGAAATTGAGCGCATTGGCGAAATTCGTTATACCTTGCCTTTTGATATTGACGGTGCAGTTATTAAAACAGATGACTTCGGGATGAGAGAGGTCATCGGCAGTACTGCTAAATTTCCAAAATGGGCATTGGCTTATAAATATCCACCTGAAGAAAAGGAAACTAAACTTATTGATATTGAAATCAACGTTGGCAGAACGGGTGTGTTAACTCCAACCGCAGTTTTTGAACCCGTCCTCGTTGCAGGCTCAACCGTTAGCCGCGCGACACTTCATAACGAAGACTTTATCAACGAAAAGGGTATAAGAATAGGGGATACGGTAAAAATCAGAAAAGCGGGGGATATAATTCCTGAGGTCTTGTGTGTTGTTGAGCATAGTGAAAATTCAACACCGTATAAAATGCCTGATTTCTGTCCGTCTTGCAATTCTCCCGTGCATCGTGAAGCAGGTGAAGCCGCAATTCGTTGCGATAATCCTGACTGTCCTGCACAGCTTTTGCGAGTTCTTATTCATTTCTGTTCCCGTGATGCTATGGATATTGAGGGACTTGGTGATGCAGTTCTTGAAACTCTTTTAAATAAAGGTTTAATATGTAAAATTGCAGATATTTACAGAATTGATTATGATAAAATAGCACAGCTTGAGGGTATGGGCAAAAAGAGTGCCGACAATATGCGAAATGCAGTTGAAAAATCAAAAGCAAATGACCTTTCAAAACTTGTTTTTGCATTTGGTATCCGTCATATAGGTCAAAAGGCTTCAAAATTGCTCTCAGACCACTTTTTAACACTTGATAACATAATTTCTGCAACTAAAGAGGAAATCCTTAATATAGAAGGCTTTGGCGAAATTATGGCTGATTCAGTAATCGATTTCTTCTCATTAGAACAGACAAAACAAATGGTTGCAGAGTTAAAGGGTTTTGGTCTTAATACGGAAAGTCAACGAGAAATTAAGGACAATCGTTTTGAGGGTATGACCTTTGTTCTCACAGGCACACTTTCAACCTATGGCAGAAAAGAAGCACAAGAGATTATTGAGTCCTATGGCGGAAAAGCATCCTCATCTGTTTCAAAGAAAACAACCTATGTTTTAGCGGGTGAGGCAGCAGGCTCAAAACTCCAAAAAGCAACCGATTTAGGTATTACAATAATCAATGAGGAACAATTCGCTGAAATGATAAAATAACTTTACGGAACGATATTTCTTGTCGTTTCATAAATTATATAGAAAAAGGACGGTTAACCGTCCTTTTCTTTTACAATCCTTTATTATAAAACTCATTCTTAAACCACACGTCATCAACTGTAAATTCTTTATGATTTAAGTATTCAAGTATTCCTGCATCTGTTGTGAAATCAAACACTAACTTATATGAATATAAGAATTGCTTTTTATAGCCATATTTTTTGTTCTGTGCATTTGTGCCGTATTTTCCGTCACCTAATAGCGGATGTCCGATTGATGCGAAATGTGCTCTTATCTGATGTGTTCGACCTGTTAAAAGTTCAACTTCAACAAGACTTAATTCACCATCAGTATCAATCACATTATACTTTGTACGGATTTCTTTAGAGTCTTCCATTTTCTTTTTAGAAACGGTAACCTTGTTTTTGTTTTCATCCTTTACAAGATAACCTTCAAGTAATCCGCTCTTTTTCTTAATTTCACCGTGAACAATGCAAAGATAAAATTTGTGTAGTTCACGGTCTTTCATTTTTTGGTTAAGAATACGGAGTGTTTCTGCATTCTTAGCAGCAATTACAATACCGCCTGTGTTACGGTCAATTCTGTTTACCAAAGAGGGTACAAAGGAATTTTCGTCATCAGGCTTATATTCATCCTTTTCATATAAATATCGTTTGATTCTGCCAATCAAGGTGTCAATATATTCATTATCGTCAGGGTGGGAGAGTACACCAACTTTTTTATCACAAAGAATAATATTTTCATCTTCATAAATAATGTTGAGCTTTTTTGATGCTTTAATAAAATCATATTTTTCAGGTGCTTTCTCGAAAAATTCATCATTGATATACATATCAACAACGTCACCAACATTAAGACGAGTTGATATCTCTGCTCGTTTGCCGTTTACCTTAATTCTTTTTATACGGATATATTTATATAAAAGTGTTTTAGGGAGTAAAGGCACACTTTTAGTTATGAATTTGTCAAGACGCTGGTCAGCATCGTTTTTATTGATTGTAAAACTTTTCATTTTTGCACCTCAAAATATTATCAATTTAATATACCACAACTTAAATCGCATTTCAACTTGAAACTTTCAATATTTTGGTATAGAATTATAAACGGTGATGATTTATGGAAATTAACAAAATTCATTATAAACAGTTGACTGACACCCAAAAGATATATCTTGATGCGCCAACGGTTAAAATTCGAGAAAAACTGAATGCGGCATTTAAAAATCCAACCGCAGAAGATGACTTGACGGGTATATTCGGTAAATTCGATAAAATCGATAAAATGTATAAGGTGAAATATATCTACACCCGAAACAAACAACTCCAACCGATGACCTTTGAACGATATCATTATTTATTGGATGTAGGTGAGGATGCAAACGGCTCATATATTGAGTATGCAATGGTTTATGACAAACTTTATGACCCACTGATAAGACTCGTATATCTTTTGGCTGTTTGTGCGGTTTTAGCATATTTGTATTACGTTACAATTAAAGGCACAATGTCGTCTTTTTCTGCAATCACGTTAGGAATAATTGTTTTAGCTTCACTTGCACTTGTGTTTAAAAAGTCAAAAGAATCTAAAGAAGAATGTGCAAAAGGCGAAGTTTTGATTAAAAATATTATTTCAGAATTGATTTTTTAGTTGACAAATTAAGTTTAATATTGTATTATACTAACGTATTAACACTTTAACACACTAAAAGGAGTACAAAATTATGAAAATGAAAAAATTCCTCGCTGTCCTTATGGCAGTACTTATGATGGCACTTTGCTTCGCTGGTTGCGGTGAAGACAAAGAAATGACTGATATGGAATACGTTAAGGAAAAAGGCAAGCTCGTTGTTGGTATTACTGACTTCGCACCAATGGATTATCAGGACGAAAACGGCAACTGGATTGGCTTTGATGCTGATATGGCAAAGGCTTTTGCGGCATATCTTGGCGTTGAGGTTGAATTTGTTGAAATCAACTGGGATAACAAGATTATGGAACTTGACGGCAAAAACATTGACTGCGTTTGGAACGGTATGACACTTACTGACGAAGTTAAAGCTGCAATGGATTGTTCAACACCGTATTGCAACAATGCTCAGGTAATCGTTGTTCCTGCTGATAAGGCTGAACAGTATGCAACTGCTGAGGCTTGTAAAGAACTCAAGTTCGCTGTTGAAGCAGGTTCAGCAGGTAAAGAACAGGCTGATGCTAACGGCTTTACTTATACAGAAGTTCTTGACCAGGCAACTGCTCTCTCAGAGGTTGCAGCAGGTACTTGTGATGCTGCTATTATCGACTCACTTATGGCTGGCGCTATGATTGGCGAGGGTACAGGCTATGCAAACCTTACATATACAGCTGGTCTTAACAGTGAAGAATATGGCGTAGGTTTCCGTAAAGGTTCAGACCTCGTTGCACAGTTCAATGCGTTCTATGCTGCTGAAGTAGCAAACGGAAATGCACAGAAGGTTGCTGAAACTTACGGTGTTCAGGAAGCTCTTATTAAATAATTTTGATTAGCTTTTAATCAAAGAAGAGAGTGTTTTCGGCACTCTCTTCTTTTGGTGTAATAAATTAGATAGGGTGTTATAATTGTCATTTATCGAACAGTTTCCAATAGTATTTGATGCGTTGAACGTTGGATTTATTCAAACCTTAAAACTGTTTATAATAACTTTGGTTGGAGCATTACCGCTCGGTCTTGTTGTTGCATTTGGCTCAATGTCAAAATTTAAGCCGTTGAGTGCAGTTGTAAAAACAATTGTGTGGGTAATCAGAGGTACTCCTTTGATGCTTCAACTTTTGGTTATTTATTATTTACCGGGCCTCGTATTTCATAATAACATCTGGGGTAGCGGTGAAGATGGCCGTTTTATTGCGTCAATTACTGCATTTATTATTAACTATGCCTGCTATTTCTCTGAAATATACCGAGGCGGTATTCAGGCCGTGCCTTACGGTCAACAAGAGGCAGGTCAGGTTTTGGGTCTTACAAAATCACAGATTTTCTTCAAAATTACACTTTTGCAGATGGTGAAAAACGTATTGCCGCCGTTGTCAAACGAAATTATCACTCTCGTTAAGGATACTTCTCTTGCGAGAATAATTGCTTTGCAGGAGATTATCTGGGCAGGTCAGGCGTTTATGAAAGGCTCACAAGGTATTGCGGGTGAAATCTGGCCGTTGTTCTTTACGGGCTTGTATTACCTGATTTTTAGTGGTATTCTGACTGTTGCTTTAGGCAAAATTGAGAAAAAACTCAGTTATTTCAGAACTTAAGGAGGAGTTATATGTCTTGGCTTGAAGTTAAAAATATTTATAAAAGCTTTGGAAAAACAGAAGTCCTTAAGGGTATTGATTTTTCTCTTGAAAAAGGTGAGGTTTTAGCACTTATCGGCTCATCAGGAAGCGGTAAAACAACCTTGCTTCGATGCTTGAATTTCCTTGAAACTCCTGATGGCGGTACAATCAGCGTTAAAGACGAGGTTTTGTTTGGCGGTGGTGTAAAAACCAAGTTCAATGATGAAGAAATCCGTCAGAACAGACTCCATTTTGGACTTGTTTTCCAGAATTTCAATTTGTTTCCTCAATATACCGTGCTTAAAAACGTAACGTTGGCACCTTCATTGTTGAAAAAAGGTACTGATGAAGAAATTAATAAAAAAGCACTTGACCTTATTAAGAGTGTAGGACTTGCTGAAAAAGCAGATTCTTATCCTTGCGAACTTTCGGGCGGTCAGCAACAACGTGTTGCAATTGCACGTGCGTTGGCACTTTCACCCGACGTTCTTTGCTTTGACGAGCCAACAAGTGCCCTTGACCCTGAACTTACGGGCGAGGTGCTTCGTGTAATTAAAGAGCTTAAAAACGGTGAGAATACAATGGTGATTGTTACTCACGAAATGAACTTTGCAAAAAACGTATCAGATAAAGTAATCTTTATGGCTGATGGTGTCATTGAAGAAATGGGTACACCAACCGATGTGTTTGAAAATCCAAAGAGTCCAAGATTAAAAGAATTTTTAAGCTCATCATTAAAAGACTGATTTTAAATCCTCTGAAGCTATCAGAGGATTTTTTCTTGTATTATATTTCTTTTTATGTTAAAATAAGTACGGTGATTAAAATGAAAAGATTTTTATCAATATTCTTGTCAGTTTTAGTTGCTTTTTCTGTATTATCAATTACAGCAGGAGCAATAAATTCCGTGAAACTAAAACTTGTCAGCGAAACCGATTCTGTTTATGCAGGAGACGAGTTTGTGGTTAAACTCAATATTAGTGACAACTCAAAAATGAGCGGTGCGGCAATTGACGTAAACTTTGACAAGTCAAAACTTCAATATGTAAGCGGTGCTTACGGGGGAATTCTCGATTCCTCTGCAATAATGAGTATTAAAGACGTTTCAGGTGAAAGGGGGAAGGTGAGATTTACTTATCTTTCACAGTCCTCTGAGGTTACCTCTGCAGGTGTTCTCGTTACGCTGAAATTCAAGGCGCTTGAAAATGCTTCGGGTGATACTGAACTTTCAGTTTCCGTTGAAAATCCGGGTGATTTTATTTCTCTTGATTTAACGAGACTTTCATATACCGTTGAAAATGCAAACGTTAAAATCGTGAATACAAATCCTGTGATAGAAGAAAGTACCGATGAAGCCGAAAGCGAAAGTCAATCTGAAATTTGGATTGATGCTACGGAAAGCGATACTGATGAAAGCCTTGAAAACAGTAATGAAAAATCTGATGACGAGGATAACACTAAGTGGGTGTTCGTGGCGATGATTGTTGCAGGGGTGGTAATTCTAGTATCAGTCGTTTCCATCGGCAAATCATCAAAACCAAAGAAAAAGAGGAAAAAATAATGAAAAATATTATTATTGAAGAATGTCCGTATTGTGGCTCAACAAATCTTACGAAAGGTTACCAGATAAACGAAGGTATGGTTTACAGAGACAAAATTGTATCTTTCGGTACAACGATTGAGCATACAATCTGTAAGGAATGTGCAAGTATTGTTTACAGCAAGGTTGAAAAACCTGAAATTCTTAAATAGTCATAGATTTCATTTTTACCGCATATCTATTAGCGGTGATATGAATGAATATAAGTTATGATGAAAAATTAAATATTATTGCGCATTTAATCGTCAACGGTTATTTAACCGAAAATCAAATTAAAACAATAATTAAGCGAGGAGTTGTTTAACAATTCCTCGCTGATTTTATATTTATGCAATCGGTTCAAAATCTTCCGCACCGTGTTTACAAAGAGGACAAACAAAATCTTCGGGCAATTCGTCACCCTCATAGACGTATCCGCAAATTTTACAAACGTATCCTTTTTTCTTTGTTTGTTCAGCTTTTGGCTTGATGTGGTCGAAATAATATTGATACGTTGCTGATGGAACATCCGAAAGGGTTTCTGCTTCGGTAACTTCTGAAATGAACAACAGGTGAGTACCGCAATCAATAATGTCAATTACCGTGCAGGAAATATAAGCGTTAGTGCCGACACACACGAAATGTGTTCCGTTTTCTGTGGCGTAGTGGTCGTTAAAACCGTCAAATTTATCCGTATTTTTGCCGCTTGAAAAACCAAAACGTTTAATCAAATCAAACGTTGCTTCAGTTGAAAGCACTGAAACGGTAAACTTTTTCGTTCTTTCAATCATTCCGCAGGTGTAGTTAGCCTTGTTGACTGCAATAGTGATTTTTTTAGGTTCGCTCGTTACCTGACAAGCCGTGTTAATAATACAAGCATTGTCTTTTCCGTCCTCGTTTGCGCTTAAAATGAACAAACCGTAACTAAACCTGAACATCGCTTCATTTTTAATCATAAAAATCAACTCCAATTCTTTATGCAAATATTATAACACAAAAAACAAGATATGTACATAAATATTTATTCGACAGAATTTATTAAACATTGACATTTTTCGGTAAATATGGTATCTTTGTCTATGTAATTTAGTGCATTAAATTGCAAAAGGAGATGTAAAAATGAAAAAGAGATTTCATTCGAAAACCTTAGTTGCATTGGCAATTTCAGTTTTACTTATTTGCGGTATGACTATTTTTGCTTTTGCAAGTGACGGTGAAACAGCGGCAAAGATGATTGATTGCTCTTCTTGTGAGGGCTCAGGTTATGCGGCTGTTTGCGGTGATTGTGAAGGAACGAATATTGTTTGCTCAGATTGTTCTGTTGCTACCAATGTTTGTGCTGACTGTGAAGGCACGGGTCAGGTTGAAGCGCCAACAAGATTTTATTCAAGTCTTTGGTCACTTCTTCCACCGGTAATTGCTATTGCTCTTGCACTTATCACTAAAGAAGTTTATTCTTCACTCTTTATTGGTATTGTCGTGGGCGGCCTTTTATATGCAGAAGGCAATTTCGTAGGTACAATTACACACGTATTCAGCGACGGCTTTGTTGCAAATATTGCAGACTCTTACAATATGGGTATTATTATATTCCTTATTGTTCTTGGCGCAATGGTTTCAATGATGAATAAAGCAGGCGGTTCTGCCGCGTTCGGCCGTTGGGCTAAAACACACATTAAATCAAGAGTAGGCGCACAGCTTGCGACAGTTCTCTTTGGTTGTATGATTTTTATTGACGACTACTTTAACTGTCTTACAGTAGGTTCAGTTATGAGACCTGTTACAGACAGTCACAAGGTTTCTCGCGCAAAACTTGCATATCTTATTGACGCTACTGCGGCACCTGTTTGTATTATCGCGCCCGTTTCTTCGTGGGCAGCAGCCGTTGCAGGCTTTGTTGCAGAAGAAGAGGTTAGCGGATTCCAGCTTTTCCTCAGCGCAATTCCTTATAACTTCTATGCACTTCTCACAATCGTAATGATGGTTGCAATTACAGTTATGAAGTTCGATTACGGTAAGATGAGAATTCATGAAGAGAATGCTCTTAATGGTGACCTTTTCACAAGTGATTCAGAATCATTTAAGGATTCTACTGATGACTCAAACGTAAATCCAAAGGGTAAGGTTATTGACCTTATTCTCCCTGTTGTTGCACTTATTATTGCTTGCGTTATTGGTTTGATTTATTCAGGCGGCTTCTTTGATGCTGAAAGCGGCGCATACCATAACGTTATTGAGGCATTCTCAGGTGCTGACGCGTCCGTTGGTCTTCTTTACGGTTCATTCTGTACGCTTATCATTACAATTGCATATTTTATGCTTCGCCGTGTAATTACTTTCGAGGATTGTATGGATTCTGTTCCTGAAGGCTTCAAAGCAATGGTTCCTGCTATTATGATTCTTGCTTGTGCATGGACTCTTAAAGCTATGACAGACAGCCTTGGTGCAAAAGAATTTATCGCAGGCATTGTTGAGACAACGGCAGGTACGTTTGCAAACTTCCTTCCTGCAGTAATCTTCCTTATTGCAGTTGGTCTTTCATTTGCAACGGGTACGTCTTGGGGTACTTTTGGTATTCTCATTCCTCTTGTTCTCAGCGTGTTCCCATACAGCAGCGGTCCAATCTCTGTTATCGCTATTTCTGCTTGTATGGCTGGTGCAGTTTGCGGTGACCATTGCTCACCGATTTCTGACACGACTATTATGGCAAGTGCAGGTAGCCAGAGTAACCACATTAACCACGTTTCAACTCAGTTACCTTATGCATTAACGGTTGCAGGTGTATCATTCGTAACATACATTATTGCAGGCTTTGTACAGTCAGTAATAGCACTTCCAATCGGTATTGCTCTTATGCTTGGCACACTCTTTGTAATTAAAGCATTTTCTAAAAAGAAAGCATAAGCTAAAATAAAAGTAAGAACCTTGTCTCAATTAAGAGGCAAGGTTCTTTTTTTAATATGTAAATACGTATGAATACTTTTCGTTGAATTCAAATTCAGCCTGTAATTTTTCATCTTTTTCATAGAACGTACAATCACTTACACCGCTGATATTATATTGCAGTTTTGAAACGTATCCGTCATTGTTAATTACAAACATTGCTGAATAAGGGGAGTAATAAGTCTTGTAATCACCAACCGACTCGGAATAATCAAACTCAAAACCGTTTACAAGCGTGTTAACAGATGCCTGAGGCTGACTTTTTTTCGTTTCGGTAGCTTTTAAGTTGAATACTATTACGTAACCGCCGCTGCCTTTTGTGGCCGTATAGCTTTCAACGTCACTTTCATTTAATGAAGGATTGTTGCTCATCGGAGGAACAAAATCATAGAATGAAGATGTTTCATCAGCACCGTTTTTGAAGGTTCTCGTTTGCTGACGTGTGCCGTTTGCCTGGTCAAGCAGTTGGTTGACTTGTGACTTTGTAATTTCGTTTGCAGTATTGATTTTTGTTTCCGATTCAAAGGAGGTCATATCAATATTGATATTTTTTGTCAGCACGGCTGTGGCATCGCCTTTGTAATTCTTCGTTTTATTGATAGCGCTGATAACGATTTTTATTGCATCGTTTAAAGGCATTTGCTCGTCAGCTTTATTCGTTGAAAGCGGGATATCACTATTGTCGATAAAGCCTGAATTGTCGTCACCGAAAAGCAGGTCAAAAGCAAAATCGTCACTTACTGAATACTCGGTTTCAAAAATCTTGATTTCGGTGTCGAATTTCACGTTGATTTCTTTGTCAACGTTAAGCTTGTTATAAATATTGGTCTGCGTAGTACGAACTTCCTGAAGAGTTTCGCTGAGTCTTAATATAACCGTTAATCCGTCATACATATTGTTGATTGCAGAAGCAACGACTGATGAATCGTTTGTTGCAAAGCCGTTGCATACGGATTTCAACTCTTTAACAATTTTATCGTGAGCAGTTCTGAATTCGGAAATCATATATTCCTGAGGGTCGAATTCACTATAATCAAAGGCACTTGCTTGTTTGTAAATGTCTTCAAAATTGGAAAAATCGCCGCTTTTTGTGTATTCTTGAAGTTGCTTGTGAAGGTCTTCAAGATAACCGTCATTGTTAACGTTGCTCATTAAAGCATACAATTCGCGGTAACGCATAAAATCGTTAGATTCGGCGTAAAAACGCATATTGGCATATTCTTGATATCTTTCATTACTTTCGTCGATGGAAAGCAATGAGGCTATATTCCAGAGCTTTCTGCAAGTATCAGTGAAATCGCTGTCATAGGCTGTCAACGTGTAAGGCTTTGTAAAATCTATTTTTTCGTTTTCACATACAGAATTAAACTCAGTGAGTATTATATTTTCAACTTGTGCTGAAATCTCGTTTAACTCGTTGATTTCAAGTTCGGATATGTATTTCTGACACTCGTTATATTTTTTTTCAGAAATGAATTGCTGTATTGTGTTTATGTTTTTGTCACTTGCTTTTGTACAAGAAGAAAAAATTAAAATACAACAAAGTATAAGAGAAATAAATTTTAAAACTTTTTTCATTTTATCACCGATATAAATTTACCATAAACTAAGGAAAGTGTCAATTAAAGTCAAAAAAATAAGGGTATGAAAACATACCCTTAATAAATTATTTATTTCTTTTGAGGACCGTTATAGCCGTTAGTTTCTTGGAAATCAGCAATTTTATCAATAACGCTGAGCACAACCTCAAAGCCTCTGCCAACAGTTGACTCCATTTCAAAGCGTTCTGCTCTGTCGTGGAAGGTGTGGTAGTACCAAGTGAGCATAGGGTTCTGTGCAGCAAAAGTAACAGATTTAATACCTGCTCTGGTCATTGGTGTGCTGTCGCAACCGCCAACAGGATTGTGAATACAGCCGTTTGTTTTGCTTTCAATACCCATTTCGTTGAACGTATCCTTGAACATCTTTTCAAGGTCAGTATCAAAACGGCAACCCTGCCAGTCATCTTTAATAACAACTTCAAAGTAATCTTCGTCAGCAACTGAGTCGATATTGATATTCCAGGCATTCTTTGTTAAATCGTCGTTTCTGTGCTTGTGAGTGAATGCCATTGAGCCACGAAGACCTGCTTCTTCTGAACCGCAGTTGCAGTCAACGATACGGCAGTTTTTAGGCATTTTATCAGGGTTTTCTTTGAAGTACTTAATAACTGCATAACTTAATGCGCAGCCTGTTGCATTGTCCATTGCACCTTTCGAAGCCATTTCTTCGTCTCCATCATTCCACATTGTGACAAATGCACTGCCGATAACAGTAACAACAGGTAAGAAGTTAAGAATTGTTGTGAAAATGTTGAATGATACTGAATTACCGTCAATCTTATTAACTGCCCAATCAACACCAAGCAAATTTGCACCATAAATCACTGCCATAGCAACTGAAATGCCAATCATAAGGAATACACAAACAGCGCCGAAACCAACTTTACCATAAGTTGTAATAAGACCATAAATTGGCTTTTCAGGGTATTTAGATGCATTTTCTGAATGCTTCCAGTTCCAGCTTGTGTCAGTATGACCTGAAAGGATGATTGTGTAATCATATTTTTCGTCTTCAGGAACTAATTCACCATAAACGTTCTGTGAAATCTTCTGCTTGAAGAACATATCAAACCATGGTTTGTAAAGGAAACAGCTAAACACAAGCCATATTACCATTGCAATACCAATAAATGCCATAGCAAACCATACATGATAATTATCAAGTGCAAAATATGTAAGTGCACTTAAAATAATACCAACCCAACCGGCATAAGGGAGTCCGCCGATGCTAGAACGTGGAGAAACTGCAAATTCCTCTTTCTTTGCTTTAATGCCGATTTTTTCAAGTTTTTCACCCATATAGTCAGCATATTTTCTTTCGCCTTCAGAGCCGGGGAGACGAGAGCCCATATTTTCGGCATCTTTAACTATATCCCAGGCTTCTTGGACATACTTTCTTGATTCCTCTTTCATTGTAAAACCTCCAATGTGCAATATACAATATATGTTACATTATTTTACAATTAAAATCAAGAGAATTTTTATAAGTAATCATTGAAATCAACTAATTCATCATCGGTAACAGTGGATGGATATTTGTTTTGTGGATACACATAATTGGGATTTTTAACTACAGCATAATATCTGTCCGTACTTCTTAACCAATATTTATCAAATGGATTATTGATTTCAAAAATTGTGTTTTGTGCATATTCGTGTTGATACCATATTTCCTCGTCCGTTGTTGATGGTGTTATGGTGTGAGCTATATAGGCACGATGATTTTTTGCATTTTCAGTTGGTGTGAAAATATAATATAAGTCTTTATAATATTCGTCTGAAACGGTTCCGCTATAAATAGGAACAATTTCTTGAGAAACACCATCTATATCACATAGCATTTTGCAAAATACATCTTTTGTATTCTCTTTATAACCGTCTATAAACAACTCTGTGTGGAGTGTTTGGTCGAAATATTCAAATCTATCAACTACCATTAACACCCGCATTTGTAAAGGATTGCTTTCTGTTTCGGGAATTGTGAAAACATAAGACATATAATGAGACTGGGTTAAATCCTCTTCCGCTTTATCGGCAAGAGGATTATAAGGCTCATCTTTTTCATATATATCAAGCTCTGTTGCTGACTTGTATTTGAGAATTTCACTTTCAGGCAAATCGTATGCGACATTTTCAGGTAATCTCATTTCAATCAGTTTGTTTCTTATTTCAGTAGCATCTTCCTCTGTATCATTAATCGAATATTCAACAGGTGGATAATGTGGAATAAAGCTGTCTGAAACAGTAAAACATACTGTTGCAACAAATAACAATGCAAAAATCAATGCTATCTTTTTTCTTGAAAGAAATTTTATTGGAACACCTGTTTCAAGATAATCAATATCTTTTACAGTAGTATAGATTACTGCAATGGGTAAGAGGTTTATTAAAAATCCAAACAACAACCCAATAAAAGACCAATTATAATCTATAAGTGTAAATTCAGAAAGAATAGCTAATCCTATGCTAATAATCATAGCAGGAATTGAAGCATAAGCTAACCGGAAATCTTCTTTTGGTTCTTCAAGTTCCTTTTTGACCTTTATAAGACCAATAATAATCAGAGTATAAATTATTCCATACATCACTTGGCTTGATAAAGCGATACATATATTGACCGTTCTGTCAAGAAGAATACTGTATTGAATAAAAAACAGAATAACTTGCAATATTCCACTGATTAGTGAAGTAATAAAAGCAGCATTTAATGTTTTATTGATTTTTCTTATTCTTGTCAGTGAACAGAACAATAAAAAGGTGAGAAGATATAAAAAATCAATACCTCTTATGCTTATTGAAAATATAAATAATAAAGGAAATGCAACCATCCACGCTGATTGCTTGAAATATTGTTCTGAGGATATAGGGTAAAGCTGTCTGAAGGTTTCTGCAACCGCTTCACTATCACCCATGTGAGAAACAGCATCTTTCTGAGCATCTTCATCACTCATACCAAGAGCAATATTTCTCTCATATATTTCAATAAGGTGAGAGAATAACTCATCTTTTAATTCTCGTTTAATTCTTTTGTCGTGTATTCCTTTTGACGCAGTATTTATATATGTGTTTATGATATTCAGTTCATTTTTCATACTCCACCTTCTTTCAATAAAAAATTCAGGTTATTTATCAGGAAAATACGATTTTGAAGCGTCATAATCAAAGGAATCTTGGTAGTGAACATCATCAATAGTGAAATCGTTAACAGGCCATTCTCTTGATTCAACAAAATGTTCTTCTGCCATTTCTCCAAAATGATTATATGTAAGATAAAATGGCAATTCTTTACGGTAATACATTGAATCTACAAGAACTATATGATTCACACCATAATGCGATACTTTTGCAGATTGGGCAATATAGGCACGTCTTTCTGTAGTATTATGTGGGAATGAATATTCATACCCGCTGAATTGCATGTAATAGCCATTAGATGAATTATATAATTCAGTAATATCAAAGTATTCAGAGGATACTATTTCACCGTTTTTCTCTGATAAGGCAATAAAGAATTGTCCGTTAAAGTTTGTGTAATCTTCTTCACTCCATTTATCACTTGAATTAGAGTAAACAAAATCATCCCAGTAAAAATCCAAGTAGAACGCATTACGATATGCAGTAGCATCATTCGGTAATGAAATTCTGTTCAAAGCCCTTATTCCACCATCTTCAAAATAGAAATAAAATGTTTCTATTTTTTCAGGTGTCCAATCACGCTCATTACGTTCAGAAATCTGCATATAAGTCGAATTTGTATATTTCAATATTTCACTGTCAGGTAAATCGTTTAAGTATTCTTGCGGAAATCCTAAATCAAGCATATGTTCTTTTGCAAAAAGTACCTTGTCCTGCGAAATTGATGTATCAACTGAATTGTATTTTTCGTACGCAGTTTCACGAGAAGCAGAAAGATACATAAAACAAAGTGGAACTGCTATTAGAACAATTACAATTGCAGAATAGAGGCATTTTTCTTTCTTATTAAGAGTGTGGTTCAATTCTATTTCAGGCTCTTTATGTGAAAGAATTTTTTTAGCATTGTATATTGAAATTAAAGCTACAAAGAATGAAATATAAACAAATACCGATATGGTTTCATAATTTGTCCATTCATTAAAGGAATAATTTGCTATGAAAAGCAGAATTGAAAAATAACCTATGTATAAATGAGGCGAGGTTTCATTTTCGTGCATAACTTGTTGACACGCTTTTTCTAGTGAAGAAAACAGAAACCAGTAAAATATTGCATAAAAAACTGCTGATGCAATAATAAACAAATTTGTATAAGTTTCCTCTAAAACAAAATAAGTTTCAAAGAAAAATCTTACGCTTTGAAATAGTGATAATATAGGGAAAATAATCAAAGCAATTTTAGATTGTTTATTCAGACATCTTATTTTGAAAAGACTGTAAAGAATTAAAAGCTGCCCAATAAGCAGATTTAACTTTTCTAATCCTGAAATAAATTCAAAGTTAAGATAAGTGAAAATAAAGCCCCATATAAGAATATTTAATGAGGATTTCATATAAGCAGGCGGTGAAACAGAGTACAACGCACCAAATGAATCGGCAAGTTTTTCTTTATCTCCCATTTTCTCAATTGCTTTGTTTTGCGATGTTTCATCATCAATACCTAAAGCAGAATTGCGGTTATATTCTTCTAATAGGTGAGAGTATAATTCCTCACGTACCTCGGATTTCTTTTTTGGAGACATAATTTTTCTGCATACTGATTTTGTGTAATCTTCAAATTTATGGAATTTTTTTAGTTCGCTCATAAAATAACCCCCAAATATAAATTACATTTAAATCAAATTGCAGAAAACTCACCATTTAAAACCTTGCCAACAGCAGTACTGTATTCTTCCCACTCCTGTTTTTGTGATGCAAGTTCACGCAGTCCTTTATCAGTTATTTTGTAGTATTTTCTCTTTCTGCCGTTTTCTTCACTTTCAACCCATCTTGAAGTGAGATAATCTTCTTTTTCAAGTGAGTGAAGAATAGGGTAGAGGGTGCCCTCGTTCATCTGAAACACATTTTCAGACATCATTTCAACGGTTTTGATAATCTGGTAGCCGTACATTTCACCTCTTGAAATTACGCTTAATACCAACATTCCTGTGCTGCCTTTTGATAGTTCTTTGCTGATTTTCATAAAAATACTCCTTTCAGTATTACATAGATATTCGAGGTATAGGGTTTATTAAAAAAGGTATCCCTCAAATATTCAGTTTCAAAGGATACCTTGATAATCTATGTATAGAATAACACGATTTTTTTAACTTGTCAATACAAAAAAGGAGCTGATATAAAATCAACTCCTAAAATTTATAATTATTTATTGCCTTTCTTTTCGTAACCAAACGTTGAAGCGAAAAGGTCGATTTTAAAGGCTTTGATTACAGAACTGAAAAGTCTTGAACCCTGTACAGGCATAAGTCTGTTAAATCTGCCCATTGCATTGCCGTCAAATCCAACAACGATATATGACTTTTTACGGAGAATACCTTTAAGGATTTTGTTTACTGCTACGTGGCAAGGTGTTGAAACCATATTGATAAGGTCCATACCGTTTGTTTCACCCTGATTTCTGAAAATGTCCGTTTTTGTAAATCCCGGGCAAACGAGACCTATGTATGCTTCGCCGCGAAGTTCTTCTCTCATTGCCTCAGTCAAGCCTTTAACTGCGGCTTTACTTGCAGAATACATTGATGTTCCGCCGAGTGCCATAAGTGCGGCAGATGATGCAACGTTTATAATTGCAGGAGTTTCACTTTTGAGGAGAAGGGGAAGCATAATTTTTGAAGAATATGCAGCTGAATAGAAGTCAATGTTGATTGACTCGTCAATTTCTTCCTTTGAATAGTTCATGAGTCTGTCGAAACGAGGAAGAACACCGGCATTATTGATAAGTACGTCAGGTGCAATGTTGCTTTCAACAAGCCAATCGTGAAAACTCTGCCAATTATCATAACTTGAAACGTCAAAAAGTTTATAGGAAAATAACTTTGCATAATCGCCAAGCTCTTCAACGAAATTGAGCATTTTCTTTTCACTTCTTGCAACACCGATAACTTTACAGTTATGCTCTTTTATAAGTCTTTCAGCAAGCATTTTGCCGATACCGCTTGATGCACCTGTAATGATTACGGTCTTATTATCAATCCACTTTGCCATTAAACACACCTCAAAATAAAAATTTACTGACAAATTATACCACAAACCTTTGCTATTTTCAACAGTATATAATTTGTTTTTTTGTTTTTGAGAATATAAATTTGTTGATGAGATATTAAAAATATAAAAGTTAATTCATAATTTCCATTATTAACCAGCGAAGCGGCTTCAATATTCATTGTTTATCACGAAAATTTGTTTTTAATGAATTTCGGTACCCGCCAACCGCTCTTGTCTAAAAACAGTTTACCGAACTGTTTTCTTAACGCCAAAACCTTCACAGGTTCAAGTCTTTATATCAAACAAAAAAATTGAGAACCCGCAAAAGCGAATTCTCAATTTTTGGTCGGAGTGACAGGACTTGAACCTGCGGCCTCTTGACCCCCAGTCAAGCGCGCTCCCAGCTGCGCCACACCCCGTTATTGTCAACTCACAATATAATAACATAATCAAAAGAAATTTGCAAGTATTTTTAATATATTCATCTTTCCCTTTGCCTTTTTGCAATAAGTGTGTTAGAATTAAGAAAAGGAGTTGTTCTTATGAAAATGTCATTAAAGATTTTGTTGTTGGTTGTTGCTGTAATTTTAGCATTGACTATCGCATTTTCAGTTGCTTTTTATTGGTATTATCCACATTATAAAGAAATGAAAAAAGAAGTAACCGTACAAGATATTTATCGCGAAAACGAGTTGAGAGTAATGAGTTGTAACGTCCGTTGCATCTCACCGACTGATTTAGGTAAAAAAAGCTGGTTTTACCGTGCCGACCTGATAATGCAAGGCATTCAAAAAGAACAACCTGGTGTTATCGGTTTTCAAGAGGTTACTAAATGGCATTATTCTTATCTTTGCGACACGTTAGCGTTGTATGATTCGGTAATTACATATCGTGATGATGCTTTCAATTCGGAGGGCTGTCCGATTTTCTATCGTTCAGATATTTATACACTTATTGATAAAGGCTCGTTCTGGTTGTCAGAAACACCTGACGTAATGAGTAAATCCTGGGGTGCACAGTTTAACAGAGTTTGCAGTTACGTTATTCTCAAAGATAACGCCACAGAAACAGAGTTTGTTGTGTTTAACACACATTTAAGCCACGTCAGTGATGAAGCGCGTATAAACGGCATACAAGTGGTTTTAGACAAAATTAAAGAGTTTGGTTCATTACCTGCCGTGCTTATTGGTGACCTTAACGCAGAAGAAGATTCAGAAACGTACAAGAGTGCAACGGTAAACTTCCTTGACACTAAATATCAGACTGAAAATACAATGACAAGCTGTACCTATCAGGGTTGGGGCGAGCAACTCGACAGAAATTGTATTGACTATATTTTGGTCTCAAAAACAGGTTTCAGAACAAATTCATATAGAGTTGTGACAGATACTTACGACGGTGTTTATTCAAGTGACCATTTCCCGTTGTCAGTAAGTCTTTCTTTTGAATAATTATTTAATTAAGGTGATTATATGTCAAAATATTCAGAACGTGCCGTAGAATTGTTCAAGCAAGGCAAAAATTGCTCTCAGGCAGTTTTTACTGCTTTTGCAACTGATTACGGACTCAGTGAAGATATGGCTTTAAACATATCTGTTGGACTTGGCGGCGGAGTTGGTAGGCTTCGGGAAGTCTGCGGTGCAATCAGCGGCAGTGCAATGGTTGTGGGACTTGTACATCCTGAATATGATAAAGCCAAGGTTTATGAGAAAGTTCAGCTTATAACTGATGAATTCAAAAAAACAAACCGTTCAATCGTTTGTAAAGAACTTTTGGGACTCTCAAATGCTGAAAAGTCCAGTAAGCCTGAAGAAAGAACGGCTGAATATTATCAAAAACGTCCGTGCGTGCAAATCGTTGAGGATGCAGTAAAAGCAACGGAGAAAATTTTGTTTGGGTGAGGTAAAGAAGTATGGGACAATCTTATGCTTATTTTGAAAACGGAACTGCTATTATCGGTAACGATTATATTGAGCGTCGTTTTTCTACTGAAGGAAATAAATTAAGAACGAATGAAATTACAAACAAGAGAATTGACGGATACAAGAAACTTGTGTTTCAAAAATTTTCAGCAGAATTTTTCATTGCCTTTAAGCGTAAAAAACTTTTAGGCTTTACAACTGATTTCTTATCATCAAACGACTTAACTCTTGATAACGTAAATGTGTTTAAACGCAGAGTTGAATTCATCTTTAAACCGTATGCATATAATGGTGCAAGAATTACGTTTATTGTCAACGTTGAGATTGAAGACGATAAGCATTATATGCACAAATATATTGAGATGATGGTTGATTCTGATAGACAACAGCTTGTCACAATCGATTATATTGATTGTGAGCATATTTGTATTGATTCTCTTGAACAGACGTGGACGATAGGTGATATAGAAAAAGCGCATATCAGCGGATATCACGCGTCACTCGGCCAACCTTTTTATATGAACGGTATGTTCTTCGGTTCTGAATTTCCGCTTACTGAAACGAAAATTAAAGATAAAGTCGGATATATCCGATATTACAGCGGCAAACGTTTTGACCGTCTTAAACTTAATTGCGGACATACGTACAGAACCTGGAAAACAGTTGCGGGTGCGGCAAGAAGTCTTGACGGACGCGTAATTCGAGAAGATTTTCTTGCATATATTCGCGATATATCAAGAAAAGTTCAGCCGCGTTTTCAATACAATTCGTGGTATGACCACATGCACGATATAACAAACGAAAATATCGGTAAGTCATTTATGGAAATAGAAAAAGGACTCACAAAAAACCTTGTTCCGCCTCTCGACTCTTACGTAGTTGATGACGGATTCGTTGATTGGGATGCTGATTTCTGGGCATTTAACAAAAAATTCCCTAATGAATTGTATCCTGCATCCTCACTTGCCCGAAAATTTTCTTCTGAATTCGGTCTTTGGAACGGACCGCGCGGCGGATATAATGAAAAGACCGGTAAGTTTGGTAAAAAAATGGAGAAAGCAGGTAAAGGCGGTTATAACAAGGCCGCAAATGACGTTTGTGTGTCTTCTTTGGATTACGTAAAAAACATTACGGAATATTATCTTGATTACACAAAGAAATTTGATATCAACTATTGGAAATTAGATGGCTTTTTACTTCACGCTTGTCCAAGTAAAAAACACGGCCACATGGTTGGCGGACATAACGGAATGTATCAATATACGGAAATGTGGGAAAATTGGATTGATATTTTCCGCAAAATGCGTTTAAGCCGTGAAACCATCGGTAAAGATATGTGGATAAATCAGACGAGTTATTCAATTCCAAGCCCATGGTTTTTACAGTGGTCTGACAGCCTTTGGATTCAAAACAGTGAAGACATTGGATTTATGGACAAAACCAAAAAAGGCGAAAAACTTGGCGATAAAGATGTTGACCGAACACTTACTTACCGTGATAATTGCTATTACGATTTTAGTGTTGCAAGAAAATATCAGTTCCCAAATGAATTCTTATATAATCACGACCCAATCTATGGCAATACTGCAAAAATTTCAATGACTGACGAAGAATATCGTAAATATATGTTTATGATGACAACTCGTGGCACGGCATTTTGGGAACTTTATTATTCTTATAATATGTTCAATGATGCAAAATGGCGTATCAATGCGGATGCACTCAGGTTTATCCGTAACGAGTATGACACTCTCAAGACGTCGCAAATTATCGGCGGATGTCCGGCAAACGGTGAGGTTTACGGTTATTCTGCTTGGACGGAAAACAGAGGTGTCGTTTCATTGCGAAATCCTGCCCAACGTAGTCAATCTTTCAAATTTAAACTTGATGAACCCTTCGGTACTTATAAAGGAACTGAAAATTTAAAACGTGCTTTCGTTTATCCTTATGAGCGCAAATTAGATGAAAAAACGTATAGCTATGGCGATGAAATTTCAGTAGAATTAGCGCCGCACGAAGTTGTTATAATGAAGTTCAGTAACGTTCAGGAAAGCGTACCGCAACTCATTTATGGCAGATTTGAAAGCGAAAAAGAACTGTTGCTTTTCTTCAATGACAGAATTTATATTAGCGATGATATGATTTCATCAAATGCAAAAATTGCAGGATTTGAATTGCTTGAAGATTACAGCACCTTAAAAGTAATTTTTGAAAATCCCGTTAAAAAGCCTTATGTTTCATTGACTGTTAAAAATTCCTTTGGCGATTTTACAGATGTAACTTTTAGGGGTAAATATTATCCTGATTGTATTTGTGATGATAATAAATTGCCAAGTGACAGAGATTTTACCGTTCAATGCACAATAAACAATATTGAAGACGGAAAACTTATTGGCTTCTCGGAAATTTTCAACGTGAGCAGCCACAGCGGATATGCGGTTATCCGACTTGGTGATAAGATAAGCCACAGTGAAGCATTTTTGAAGGCAGGGGATAAACTTTCGGTTGTGTGTGAACCTAACGGTTTATTAAAACTTTATGTTAATTCAGTTTTGGCTTGTTCAGTTTATAGTGAAGAGCCTTTAAACCTTGAGAGTGAAGAAGTTATATTAGCTGAAAATGTTGATGACCTTAAAATTATGTCAAAGGCATTTTCTTATGATGAAATTTGATGGGGAAATTATTATGTCAGAGCTTAATAAACAATTATTGGCAAAAACCGCTGGGGTTGCAAATCAGGATAATATTATCTTGAGCAATAACGTCAGGGTGACTGTTTTAACCGAAAGAATGCTTCGTGTTGAATTTTCTGCTGACGGAGTGTTTACTGATTTGCCTTCACAAAGTGTATGGTTCAGAGATTTCGGTAAAGTAAACTGTACCTTTGACGTTAAAGCCGATTCGTTAAAAGTTAAAACCGATAAAGCGGAATTTTTCATCAATAATCATAACGGCGCTTTTAAAAACGCAATTATAGATGGTAAAACAGTTACGTATAACAATGCTCATAATTTAAAAGGCACAACCCGTACGCTTGACGGTACTTATGGCGCCGTTGACCTTGATGACGGTATTCTGTCAACCGATGGTGTTTCGATTTATGACGATAGCAAAACGTTGCTTCTCTGCGAAGACGGTATGCTTGTTGAAAGAGAGAAAAATACGAAGGACGTTTACGTTTTTGCATTTGGCAAAAATTATGTTGATTGGATAAATGATTTCTATAAAATTACAGGCAAGCCGCCGCTTGTACCGAGATACGTTTTAGGTAACTGGTGGAGCCGTTACAGAGCATATACTCAAAAAGAATACGAAAATTTAATGCTTGAATTTTTCCGTCGAGACATTCCGCTTACAATTGCAACCGTTGATATGGATTGGCATTGGGTTGATATTAAAAACAAGTTCGGTAAGTGTGAGAAAAGCGGAGTTAAATGGGGAAGCGGATGGACTGGTTACAGCTGGAATACAGAACTTTTCCCTGATTATAAAGGCTTTTTGAAGAAACTTCACGATATGGGGCTGAAAGTAACGCTCAATCTTCATCCTGCTGACGGTGTCAGAAGTTTTGAGGATATGTACGGACAAATGGCTGATGCAATGGGCATTGATAAAGAAACCGAAAAAACTGTTGAATTTGATTTAACCGATAAAAAATATATCAACGCATATTTTGATATTTTACATCATCCTTATGAAGATGAGGGCGTTGATTTTTGGTGGATTGACTGGCAACAGGGTACTAAAAGTAAAAAAGCAGGTCTTGACCCGTTGTGGCTTCTAAATCATTATCATTATTGTGATACTGATAAAGCTGAAAGAAGACCTATGATTTTGTCACGATATGCAGGAATTGGTTCTCACCGTTATCCGTTAGGATTTTCAGGGGATACTGCGATAAATTGGAAGGTTCTCAATTTTCAGCCGTATTTTACTGCAAATGCCGCTAATTGCGGTTATACCTGGTGGAGCCATGATATCGGCGGTCATATGATGGGTGAGCACGACGATGAGTTGTACGTTCGTTGGTTGCAGATGGCAGTGTTTTTCCCAATTTTAAGGCTTCATTCAACGGCGCTTGAAACTCTTGGAAAAGAGCCTTGGAATTTCTCTTGGGAGGCAGAAACTTTGGGTTCGGAGTTTTTGAGACTCAGACACAAGCTCGTTCCTTATATTTATGCAATGAATTACCGTACTTTTAATGATGGACGAGCACTCTGTGAACCGGTATATTATGAATATCCCGAAGTTGAAGATAGCTACGAAGTTAAAAACGAGTATTTCTTTGGTTCTGAATTGCTTGTTTGTCCGGTTACGGCAAAACTCGACGAAAAGACCAAAACTGCGGCAACAAAAATGTGGTTGCCGGAGGGCAGATGGACGAATATCTTCGATGGAAAAATATATAACGGCAATCAGGTTGTATATATCAACAGTCCAATCAATACTATTCCCGTACTTGCAAAAGCAGGCGCTATATTACCGTTGTCAGCAGATAACGGCAATTCATGGCAATGCCCTGAAAGACTCAGTATTGACGTTTATCGTGGAAATAACAGCATTGATTTTTATGAAGATGACGGTGAAACTGCCAACTACATAAACGGAGAATATTCAATTTCAAAAATGACTGTTTCGGAAAATGGCGACGCGGTCACTTTCAAAATTTCAGGTGGTAAGTTATTAAAATGTATCCCTGAAAAAAGAACTTATACGTTGAATTTTAAAGATATTGACGATTTTGATGAAGTCGTTGTAACGGTAAACGGTGAGATTGTCGTTTCCAGCTATGGCAAGAGCTTCGTAACTCTTGAAAACGTTAGTGTCGCCGATGAAATAGAGGTAAAACTTTTCGGTGTAGTTGCCCGAAACAACAAACCTGTCTATGACCGAGCAATTGACTGTATAATACATCTTAACGGTTCTAATATGAAAAAAGTTCTTACAACGAAGAAATTAAAAAATTGTAAGAACGAAAAGGATTATAAAAATTTTGTGAAGAGTATTAGGGCAAAATCTTTAAGAATGTGTCTTGATGAGGCGATTTTTGCTTTAAAATAGGGGTGCTTAATATGGAATTTGCAAAACCTGCAAAAAGTAAACAGGGGAAATATCTGTTTTGTTATTTTGTCGGTAACGAACCACAGCAAGAAAGAATACATTTTGCTGTCAGCGAAGATGGATATAATTTCGTTGCCTTGAACAATAATGAGCCTGTAATTATACAGACAAAAGGCAAAAAGTGTGTCAGAGACCCATATATTTTTAAAGGTCAAGATGATTTTTATTATATTATTGGTACTGATATGAAGTGCGTTGAAGGCTGGACCTCAAACCACGCGCTTGTTACCTGGAAATCCAAGGATTTAATAAATTGGATTGATGAAACAATTATTGATATCCGTGATTTCGGCGGTGAATTTTCCGAAACAACAAGAGCTTGGGCACCTCAGGCAATATGGGACGAAAAAGCACAGCAATATATGATTTATTGGGCTCATTCCACAGTCCAGAATGATATTGCGGGAATGTATTATGCTCATTCAAGTGATATGAAAACTATGACTGTACCAAAGCCTCTTTATTGCAGACTTATTCAGACGATTGATGGGGATATTGCTTATAATAAAGAGAATGGTATGTACTATCTTTATTTTAAGCACGACGAAGACCAGACAATAGCTTTTGTGAAATCTGAAAGCCTTACTGGACCTTATGAAGACAGTCCTGTCGTAGTTTCACTTGCAAAAACAGGGGTAGAGGGTAGTGAAATCTATAACGTTACGGGAACTGACCAATGGGTGATGGTTATGGATGAATATGGAACTGACAGGTTCTTTATGCAACAGACAAATGATTTTGAAAACTTCTTGCCCGTGAGTCCTGATGATTATTCAATGGCGTTTAATCCACGGCACGGCTCAATATGTGCAATTACAGATGAAGAATATGAAAATCTTTTAAAAGCATATAAATAGAAAAAAGCAGGTACTTTTCAGTACCTGCTTCGATTTTTTTGTTAGAATTAGAACAATTTTTCTGGGTCAACAACGTAATTGTCTGTAAGGATTTTAATAAAGTCAATAAGAGCAAGAATACCGCCAAGACCTACTAAACACAAAGAAGCAACGATTTTAACGATACCTTTCTTCGTTTCGCCCATCATAAAGTTATGAATACCAATTCCACCGAAGAAGAAGCAAATAAGAGCGATTGTTACCTTGTCTTTACCTGCCAAATCTCCTTTTGCTTTGCCGAGAGCAACACCGCAATTCATACAGAATTCAGCGCCGGGAGCAGTTGCGTTACCACAGTTAGGGCAGAAAGTATTTCCGTCGCCAACCTTAACACCGCAGTTTAAGCAAATAGCTTGATTTTCATTTAAAGCTGTACCACAATTTTTGCAGAACATATAAACACCACCAAAATATTAATTTTGAAACTAAGTTTCATTGATTTATTTTAGCATATTAAATTTTATTCGTCAACAAAAAAAGCTAAAATGCAACAGTATTAAACAAATTTATAACCCAATTGATGCCAAAACCAACAAGAATTGAAGAAATAATTATTTTATCAACGTTTTTCTTTTTGAAAATGTGTCCGTCAAACCAAAAGTAAAGATATAAAACAGGTAAACTCCAAAACATAAAATGATGACTGAAAGCACCTGCTAAATCAAAAGATAAAAATGCAGTAATCGCTCTTGTCATACCGCAACCGGGACAAGGTATGCCGAAAAAACTTATGTAAAAACAAGGTAATTCAAATATGTACATTATGCCGATTAAAGAAAAATATATTACAAAAAGTACAATTTTTTTCTTTACATCATTTACACCTAATATTTTTTTAATCATTTTTAATTCCTTAATTGTCGTTTTATTGTATAAAGTATAACATAAAAGGGGAAAATATTCAATCAATATTAAAAACAACTATCATCCTTTGTCAAATAAAAAAACAGTCCCAAACCGATGGTTGAAACTGTTTATTTGGCTGGGGTGGCAGGATTTGAACCTACGAATGCAGCAGTCAAAGTGCTGTGTCTTACCGCTTGACGACACCCCAATATGCAGTTTTATGTTCAAAACTCCGCCATGATTTAAGGCGGAGTCTCGAATTGGTGGGGTGGATAATCGGATTCGAACCGATGGTCTCCAGTGCCACAAACTGGCGCTTTAACCAACTAAGCTATACCCACCATATATGTCAGCGCACTTTAGTACGCTGATTGGCACGCTGAAAGGGATTCGAACCCCCGACCCTCTGCTTAGAAGGCAGATGCTCTATCCAACTGAGCTATCAGCGCATGTGGAGCGGGTGATGGGAATCGAACCCAC